>WLHC01000026.1 GCA_009702925.1 Actinomycetota bacterium | reverse complement strand
TGGTATGTGGACTTGGGTATTAATCCAGAGCGTTTAAGAATCTACGATCATCCAAAAGAGAAGCTGTCGCACTATTCAAAGCGCACCGCAGATATTGAATACAAATTCGAGTTTGCAGGTACCGAATGGGGAGAGCTTGAAGGTATTGCCAACAGAACCGATTTCGATTTGAAGGCTCACTCAGCAGCATCCGGTAAAGATCTTTCCTACTTTGATCAAGAAAAGGGCGAGCGTTGGACACCCTTTGTTATCGAGCCTGCAGCTGGCGTTGATCGATGCACGCTAACTTTCTTGATGGATGCTTTCACAGAAGATGAAGCACCAAATAGCAAAGGTGAAATGGAAAAGCGAGCCGTTCTAAAACTTGATTACCGTTTATCACCAATCAAAGTAGCTGTATTGCCACTTTCTAGAAATGCCGATCTGTCGCCAAAGGCCAGAGATTTAGCAGATCAACTTCGCAAAAATTGGAATATTGATTTTGATGATGCCGGTGCAATTGGCCGTCGTTATCGTCGCCAAGATGAAATTGGAACTCCATACTGCATAACAATTGACTTTGAAACACTTGAAGACAATGCAGTAACAATTCGCGATCGCGACACAATGGCACAGGAGCGCGTTGCTCTTGATCAAGTTCAAGCGTGGCTCGCGCCACGTTTACTAGGTTGCTAAAACCTCTTCTGCTCCCACTAGCAACCGGTGATCATTTCATTGATCCGCCAGTTGTTCTTGCCCCTATGGCTGGAATTACCAATGCTCCCTTTAGAACTTTATGTAGAGAACAAGGCGCGGGTCTTTTTGTTTCAGAAATGGTAACTGCACGAGCATTAATTGAAAGACGCCCAGAGACGCTGCGAATGATTGTTCCTGGAAAAGGTGAATGGCCACGATCAGTTCAGCTATACAGTGTAGATCCAACAACTATGCGTGCTGCAGTAACGATGATCGGTAAAGAAAACCTTGCAGATCACATCGACATGAACTTTGGTTGCCCTGTTCCAAAAGTTACTCGCAAAGGCGGGGGAGCAGCGTTGCCATTTAAACGCAAACTCTTTAGCAACATTGTCCAGGCAGCAGTTGAGGCAGCAAAACCTTTTGGTATTCCTGTCACTGTAAAGATGCGAATTGGAATTGATAGCGATCACGAAACATATTTAGAAGCGGCGCAATCTGCTGCCGATCTTGGCGTTGCATGGGTTGCACTTCACGCACGTACCGCAGCGCAGATGTATGAAGGCAAAGCAGATTGGTCTGCAATTACTCGTTTAGTAGAGCATTTAAAGCCAACTGGGATTCCAGTTTTAGGCAATGGTGATATTTGGTCAGGCTCTGACGCCGTTGCAATGATTGAACAATCAGGCTGTGCCGGTGTTGTTGTTGGCAGAGGATGTCTGGGCAGACCATGGCTATTTACTGATTTAGTTGCTTCATTAACTGGAGAAGAAAAAAAGATAACTCCCACATTACATGAAGTTCGCGAAGTTATGTTTCGTCATGCCAACTTAATCGTTGAGTATTTAGAATCAGAAGATCGTGGAATGCGCGATATTAGAAAACATATGGCCTGGTACTTAAAAGGCTTTAGAGTGCCACGTGAAATTCGACATGACTTAGGAATGGTTTCATCGCTGCAAGAGATGCGCGATCTACTTGATCAATTAGAGGACCAGCCATACCCAACAGATATCGGTGATAAACCTCGCGGCCGCACAAGCCATGGCCGCGCACCTACATTGCCTGATGGTTGGCTCAATGATCCAGACGAACTAGTTCATGTAGAACTAGAGGATGCATTTTCAGGCGGATAAATGTTTCTCTTTAGATGGATTCGTCGCACAATTACAATCATTGTCATACTGGCATTAGTCGGTCCAACCTATGCAATCGCCCAGGTTTGGAGAGCTGCAAATAATCCCATTGTTCGCCAAGCCGATGTCATTGTTGTTTTAGGTGCAGCGCAGTTAGATGGAAAACCAGGTGAGGCGCTAGAAGCCAGACTTATTGAAGCCAAAAGAATTTTTGACTTAGGTTACGCCCCATCGATTATTACTGTTGGCGGTGGCGCTCCAGGTGATCGAACAACAGAGGGAGCATCTGGCAAATATTGGTTACGTATGAACGGGATTATTGCAAGCAAGATTACAGCCGTAGAAGTTGGTCGAGATACCTTACAAAGCACAAAGGCTTACACAAAGATTATGAAAAAACGTTATGTCAGTGACGTCATCATTGTTACCGATGCATATCACTGCAAAAGAGCAATGACGATGGCAAATGATCAAGGTGTTGTCAGTACCTGCTCTCCCGTGCAAACAGGTCCAAATACTTTAGGAAATAGCGGCTATAGGTACTTAATTCGTGAGGCCGCTGCTTATCTTTCTTACATCACAGTTGGTCGGCGAGGAATAAATGTCAGTGATCGTTTACCTGATGCAGATATTGTCACTAAGGTGCTTCCATGACCTACAGCAGCTTTGATCAAGAGAGATTCTTGGACGAACCAGCAAAGCGTCCTGGTCGCACAGAATTTATGCGCGATCGCGCGCGAGTGATTCATTCAGCTGCGCTTCGAAGATTAGCTGCAAAAACTCAAGTTGCCGTTCCGTGGGAAAATGATTTTCAACGCACTCGACTTTCACATTCTTTAGAGTGCGCACAAATTGGGCGAGAACTCGGTGAATCACTTGGCGCCGATCCAGATTTACAAGACACCGCATGTCTTTCACATGATTTAGGGCATCCACCTTTTGGACACAACGGAGAAGAAGCGTTAGCTGCAATCGCAGAGGATTTTGGTGGCTTCGAAGGAAATGCTCAAAGTTTTCGTTTACTTGTTCGCCTTGAAGCAAAAACAGTTGATTCAAATGGCAAAAGTATTGGACTCAACTTAACGAGAGCATCTTTAGATGGTGCGACAAAATATCCATGGACTCGAAGCGAGAACACCCGCAAATTTGGAGTCTATGACGATGATGTTGCAGTCTTTAATTGGATGCGTAAAGAGGCACCTGCTGGGAAAAAATGCATAGAGGCTCAAATCATGGATTGGTCAGATGACTGCGCATACTCGGTTCATGACTTAGAGGATGCAATCTTTGCAGGACAAGTTTCAGTCAAAACTTTCGAAAAAGATTTTGCAGATTTATACACAGTCATGACGCGCGACTATAAAAGCGATGCAACTGAGCAAGAAGCTCTAGATGCACACAAACGATTATCAATGCTTTCTGCTTGGCCTCATTATTACGACGGAAGCCACCGAAGTCTTGCTCGACTCAAAGACTCTACAAGTCAGTTGATTGGCCGTTTTGTTCTGGCTGCCGAAGTTGAAACTAGAAAGGTCCATGGAGATGGAGATCTATCTCGGTATAGCGCCAACCTTGAAATTCCACGTGAGCAAAAGGTAGAAGTAGATTTCCTCAAGTCGATCGCTGGTCACTACTTAATCAATGCTGCACATTCACAAGATCGATATGCAAAACAACAAGTCATCATTGGTGAGTTAGTTGAGATGCTATTGAAATATCCACACGAGCTCGACTCATTTTTCAAGAAACCTTGGGATGAGGCAAGTGATGATTTAGCCAAAATGCGCGTGGTAATTGATCAAGTTGCAGCCCTTACCGACCCCGGAGCCTATGCCTTGCATGCACGTTTGATTGCCAATCGGTAGGGTTTGATTATGAGTGGTCGCATTCGAGAAGACGATGTTGCATACATCCGTGACCGTGCACCAATCGATGAAGTTGTTGCAGATTATGTGCAATTAAAGAGCGCGGGCGGTGGACAAAAGAAAGGTCTGTGTCCTTTTCACGATGAGAAATCGCCCTCATTCCATGTAACACCGAGCAAAGGATATTTTCACTGTTTCGGTTGTCAAACTGGTGGGGATGTAATTGCATTCTTAATGAAGATTGATCATTTAACTTTTACGGAGACAATTGAACGCCTTGCTGATCGAATTGGCTATACATTGCGTTTTGACGAAGGTTCATCTGGTCCAGTAGTAACTTCTGGTGCACGCAGTCGTTTAATAAGTGCAAATGGCGAGGCAGCAAAGTTTTATCAAGAACAACTCAACACTTCACCGGGTGCGGCCCACGGACGTGAGCTTTTAACAAAGCGCGGATTTGATAAGTCTGCCTGTGATCAATTTGGAGTTGGCTACGCTCCTGATGAATGGGATGGACTGACTAAACATCTTCGAGCTCTCGGTTACACAATCGATGAACTGGAATTAGCAGGGCTTTCGAAAATGGGCCAACGCGGTCCCATAGATCGTTTTCGCAATCGTCTGACCTGGCCGATTCGCGACATCTCTGGAGATGTTGTTGGCTTTGGAGCACGAAAGCTTGCAAGTGATGAAGAGAATCAAGGTCCTAAGTATTTAAATACACCTGAAACCCCGATCTATAAAAAGAGTCAGGTCTTATACGGCCTTGATGTTGCAAAGAAAGAGATTGCAAAAAAGCGACAAGCAGTAATTGTTGAGGGCTACACAGATGTAATGGCTGCCCACTTGGCAGGAATAACAACTGCAGTTGCAACCTGCGGAACAGCTTTTGGCGCAGACCACATTCGAATTTTGCGCAGATTACTTATGGATGATGATGCTTTCCGGGGTGAAGTGATCTTCACATTTGACGGAGATGCAGCGGGGCAAAAGGCCGCGCTTCGCGCATTTAGCGAAGATCAAAAGTTTGTAACTCAGACTTTTGTAGCTGTCGAACCTGATGGATTAGATCCGTGCGAGCTTCGCCAGGAAAAAGGGGATGCAGCTCTTCGTGACTTAATTGCACGTCGAGTTCCACTTTTTGAGTTTGCGATTCGCGCAGAACTTGCTCATCACAAATTAGATTCAGCAGAGGGTCGAGTAAATGCTCTTAACTCTGCAGCGCCTCTTGTTGCACAAATTAGAGATAAATCTCTGCGACCTGAATACACAAGACTTCTTGCCGGATGGTTAGGGGTAGAAGTTGAAATTGTTACAAGGGCAGTTGCACAAGGTGCCAAATCTGCCCCGCGCAGTCAAGGCGCACAGATTGAACAAAATAATGAAGAGGGTGCAACGGAGCAAGTAAAATTTAGACCAGATCCAAATGAAGCCAGATTAATTCTTGAGCGAGAAGTGCTTAAGTCACGTTTGCAAGAGCCAAGTTTATTTGTTGATGGTTTATGGAGTTCAATAGAGGTAGAGGCATTTACACATCCTGCATATCGCGCCCTTCAAAATGAGATCTCTACACATGAAGAAATTTCTCCAGAGGTAATTACAGATGAAAACGTAAGAGCGTTGTTCACTGAACTTAATGTGGAACCAATTCGATCCGATGGTAAACCCACACATGTTTATGTTGTCAGTATCGTTGCGCGTTTGCGCGAAGTTGCGATATCCCGCTCGATTGCAGAGTTGAAATCTTCACTGCAACGACTCAATCCAGTTGAGAATGAGATTGAATACAACGCAGCTTTTGCCCAGTTGGTGGCGCTAGAGAGCGCCCGCAGATCCCTTCATGACTTGGCATTAGGTAGCCTCTAATCAACTTTTAAGGTGGCCGTTAGTTTGAGCCACTACGCTCTGGTGCGATAGAGTTAGCGCTCACGCCCTTAATCCCTGATAGCTCAACGGCAGAGCAGTCGACTGTTAATCGACAGGTTCTTGGTTCGAATCCAAGTCAGGGAGCATGAGTTTTAGTCGAAGGTCAGCGTTGCGATTGACCCTGGCAAGTTTGTCCGCAGCTGTACTTGGTTCAAACACTGCAGCAAGCGCTTCGGGCACAAGAATTATCAGGTTATCAAAAGTAAAAGTAGGCGGCTCTCACGCATTCACACTTGCCAATGGCAGACCGGCGTTATTGTTTCGAACAAAGACCGGCGTGTTTGCCTATCAAACTGAATGTACCCATAACGGTGGATTAGTGGAATATCTAGCAGCTGGCAAACTAATGGTGTGCCCAGTTCACAATGCAAGTTTTGATCCATTCGCATCTGGCAAAGTTGTAAAGGGTCCAGATGGATTTGCCGCCTCGACTATTAGATCGCTACCAAGTATAAAAGTTAAAATCGCGGGTGCTTGGATTGTGACGGGGTAGTAAAGACTTTTTCTGATGTGCGATTACCTATAAGTAGGCTATAAGTTAGTTCTAAAACATCTCTAAGAATTAGATGTAAAAGTGAATGTAATAATAAAAAGCTAGTTGAAGGAATAGTTGAAGAAAGTGAGAATTCGGTGAAGACGTCCCTCAAAGTGATTTCAGGCTTTGTCCTTGGTGCAATCGTTGGTGGCTCGGTCATTGGTGGCATTGCAACTGCAAATACCACTCAAGAACTTGGGGTAAAGGTCTGCGTTGACAAAAAGAGCCAAGGAATATTCCTAGCACCATCCTCAGGATGCTCATCTTCCCGCACGGCATTGACTTTAGGTGCCCCGACAATCGATGTTAAAAGTATCGCCGCAGTAGTTGCACCATCTGTGGTTTCAATTAAAGTCACTTCTGCATTGGGCGCCGAAACGGGAAGCGGTTGGATTTATAAATCAGATAGCAATCTTTCTTACATCATTACAAATAACCATGTAATTGAAGGCGCTGTCACCTCAGGCACAATTTTGGTAGAACTCTTAAACGGAGATACCTTAACCGCGCAAATAGTTGGACGAGACTCCGTTTATGACTTGGCTGTTTTAAGGGTTAGCCGTGGGAATCTTCCCACTGTAACAATCGGAAACTCATCAAAAATTAGTGTTGGAGAGCCAGTTGTAGCAATCGGATCACCTCTAGGTCTTGCAAGCACAGTAACTAGCGGAATTATTTCTGCACTTAACAGACCTGTGACAATCGGATCTGACGGTGGAGAGTTATTTGTAAATGCAATTCAAACCGATGCTGCAATTAACCCTGGTAATTCAGGCGGTGCGCTCTTGGATTCATTTGGAAGAATAGTTGGAGTTAACTCAGCAATTGCCACACTTTCTTCTGGTGCAGTTGGAGGAAACATTGGCGTGGGATATGCAATTCCAATAAATGAAGCAAAACGAGTAATTGACGAATTGGTTGCAACGGGTAAGTCCACTAGACCATTTTTGGGAGTGGAATTCGATCGAGCATTTACTGGGATCGGAGCGAGAATTAAAGACATTACACCCGGTGAAGCTGCAGAGAAAGCCGGGATTCCCGTCGGTTCTGTAATAACAAACATTGGGGGCCTTAGAGTTGCAAACTACAGTGCAGCAATTGTTCGTATTCGCTCGTATGCACCGGGTACCACGGTTCCTATAGTTGCAACTTTGCCAAACGGCAGCCAAAGAACATTTACGGTAACACTAGGTTCTGCATCCTCGTGATGATTTAGGTAAGTATTTACAGAATAACTGCGCGCAATTGTTCTGCAGATTGTTCTGGGCGTAGGTCCATGATGAAAGCGCCCATTGCTGACTCTGAACCTGACAAGTACTTTAACTTTCCTGGTGCTCTACGAACGCTTGTGATCTGCCAATGTAAACGCAACAGGTCTCGGCCAAATCGCACCGGAGCTTGATGCCATGCAGCAATGTATGCCATATCAATTCCGAAAACGCCATCTAAACGTTTTGTAACTTCAAGTGCGATTTCGGGAAAACTTGCTCGATCTGCCTCAGTTAACTCAGTTAAATCTGCAACAGGAGTTAATGGAGCAACATGAATCTCAAATGAGTATCTAGAAGCGTAAGGAACAAATGCAACCCATCGATCATTTTTGGCGATGATTCGATCTTTCTCCAAAATTTCGCGGGCAATAATCTCATCAAAGAGAACTTTGCCTGTCTGATCTTTGTACTTTTTTGCAACCGAGAGCATTTTTTCAACCTTGGGGGGGATATATGAATATGCGTAGATCTGACCATGTGGATGCGACAAAGTGACACCCACTTCTTCGCCTCGGTTTTCAAAAGCTGCTATATGTTGGATAAAACTCTCTTTAGAAAGCTCTGCTGTTCTATCAATCCACGCTTCTAAAAGAGTACGCACGCGATCTGCAGGCAAATCTTTAAATGAACCTGTGTGGCTTGAGGTAAAGCAGACAACTTCACACTTTCCCGCGGCTGTTCCTAAATCTGTATCTGGGCCCACAATGTCAGGTAGCGCCCAATCACCAACTGGTGGTCGAAGTGAAGGGGATCGATTATCAAAGACAACAACTTCAAAATCTTGTTCTGGGACTTCAGTCAATTTTTCTGAAGTAGAAGGACAAAGAGGACACAGTTCTTTAGGCGGTAAAAAAACTCGACCTTGACGATGTGCGGCCATGACAACCCATTCATTCACAAGTGGGTCAAGACGAAGTTCACCAATTTCTGGTTGGCTCTCTGGCTCTCGTAAATCAACCAAATTGCGCTCTTGCGAGTTAGTGTCGTAGTAGCGAATGGTTCGACCATCAGCTAAATCGCGGTCACTTCTGACCACGCCACCAGTTAGTTTTTTCTGAGAAACCATAATGTGAGCACTCTACCTTTGTTCAGTAAAACCGCGGTTCACCCCCGCTAGTTACGCACCAAGCCGATACTTCTAATTTCTAATCTGACCCTTACATCCATCGGTTGTTGGCTTCTTGGTAGGAGATGGGGTTGGTGAGGGAGATGGAGTTGGTTCTGGCCCCTGGGTGACAGCAAAGTTGACGGGAACAGTTGCATCAGCATGTGTTCCTGAAACATCTTCATACAAAAGTTTGCCCAAATAATTTCCCGCTGGCACACCTTTGACTGACAATGTCCAAACGCCGCTTGTTTCCCTGATCAATCTTTGCGTTGGTACTGGTGATGGTTTTGTGGCTGCATCGAACACTAATTTCACAGATCCTGTTACAACAGGTAAAGAAGTTGGACGTGTGACATTAACTTTAAATGTGACAGCTTTATCACTAGAAGTTGCCACTTGGGATGTTAACAACATATTTGACGGCTCTTGCTTAGGCATCAATTCATCAAGTGATGGAGTCCAGATTCCTTTAATTAGATCCAAGAAAGATTTTTGTGAACCACTGAATACATTTAAATCAAGTCGGCTTCCAGGGACACCGTATTTTGGTGCTATTCCACATGATGAATATTGCCAAAGTGTCCATTGTGACTCACAATTTTTACTTGTCCATGAATGCACAAAGCATCCACCCTCTTTAACTCCAGGTTGATTACCAGGTTTAGCAGGATCAATGCCGTAATGGGCCAACCACAACGGATACTGGGCTAGCTCTTTTGTTCGAACCATCGAACCTTCTAAAAAGTTGGCATATGAATACAAGATCGGCGTCTTACCGGTTTTTTCTTTCAAGGATGCCAAGAAAGTTGTTGCCCATAAAGTTACGGCGCTCCGTGTTGCATTCTTTAGACATGTTCCGGAAGCAGAGTAACGAACACATTTGTTTTCTAGATCTAGCGCATATGGCAAGTCTTTTTCTCCATAACCTCCGAGTGAGGCTAATCGCCAAACAACTTTTTGAGCTTGAGCTAGTGCATCTCTTTTAATTCCTTCTTCATCAGTAACATCCGGCAGATATGCATAGTGATAAAAGCCCGTAAAGATTCCGGCAGCTTGTGCAGCATTGTGATCCATTGCGGCATATTTCAAAGCAAGTGCATCACCTTTTTCAGTGGTATCCGAGGCTTTTATAAAGACAAAGCGCAATCCATTTTCATACATTTTTACGAAATCTATCTTTGCATCATTTGGATGTTGCCATCTACTGACATCTGCTCCATGGATACGGCCACCGGGGCCCACTAAATCGATAAACAATGCTGGATCAGAGACACCTGAATCATCGTTTTTTTCAAGTGCAATGGTGCGCATTGGCGACTTCACGTTTTTCTTATTTACTAGCGCAACAGCCCGATAGCGCACTTTTGATTCAAAGGAGGTTGCAGGTTTTACAACTTTCCATGTGCCGGCCCGAGTTACTTGCGTGGTGAACTTCGTAGCGTTCCAGGCTCCATTCTTTTCAATCTCAATTGTGACCGTGGTGCCAGATTTATTCGGCTTTAAACTTCCATAAAGTGTTACCCGAGGTTCGATTGCGCTGGGTGTCTGTTTAACAGTCATAGAAAGCTCTGATTGTGCTGCATATGTTGCAGGTGCCGGACCAACGCTGATAACTAACGAGCAGGCAATTACTATAGATTTAAACTTCATTTTTCTATTAACTCCACTTTAATCTTTAGAACATCTTCTATGACGGTCAGTAAATCGGACTTTAAGTTAGGGCGAGTCTGTTGATACTCATGTGATGTTGCAAACTTGCGACTATCTGAAAAATCTAACGTCAAAACTCCATTTTCAAAGGAGCTTAATCTGGCATCAAAATATGCCAACCAGGCGATGCGATTCTTGGCCTCAAGTGCATCTAGTACTTGATTCCATTGAGAACGAATCTGTGAAAGCTCCATAGTCCCCAACATTACAGGTGTGAATGAATTGATTTACCTGACTAGTGTTTGGGCGCGCCAATCCAACTAAAAAATTCGCGGACTAGTTGTACACGCATATTTTTGGTTCTATCTGGCTGCACATTTAACACTTGTGCGATTCTGGAAACTATCTGTTCCACAGCCTTTTCGCTGACAAATCGGATGCGTCCAATCTCAGCATTTGTTAAGCCCTTGGCGACCAATCTAAGTGTTTCAATTTGAATATTTGTTAGTTTTGACATCATCGATTCTGAAACCTTATTGCTCAGTGCCAGGTTGCCATTTATCCAAACTGGGGGAGCACCTTTGAGTACGAGTCTCGATTGACTCAATACATCACACAGGGCGACAATGGTGGTGACTGTATTTTTGAGAACGAGCATTGAACCATCGGGAAGATCTGTGTGAACTTCACCAAGGATTCGAAGGTCTGCGCAAGGAACTAAAATCACAATGCCGATCTCTGGATCTTCAACTCGCAGATCGCGGGCAATGGCAATTGAGCGCTCATCGGAATTATGCATATCAATTAAGAGAATGTTGGGGTGGAGGGTTCTTTGGACTGCAATCGCACTAGAGCTTTTAGAGACTTCTCCTACAACATTTACACCATGTAGTTTTAGTGCAGAAGCGATACTGGATAATTCAAATGAATCATCCATAACTATTAATACTCGATCGCTCATGCTGTGACGGTATGCCACCCAAGGTGTTTCACCTATTTAAAGGCACCCAATCTATGGGGGGCACCACTCAATCAAAAATGAGGATTTTGCGATGCTTCGCACAAATCAAAACTTGAAAGAAATCTATTCCAAGTGGGGCGGGTCGGGCTCGAACCGACGACGACAGAATTATGAGTTCTGGGCTCTAACCAACTGAGCTACCGCCCCCTGCAGAGGGAGTGTACAAGAGAGATGCAGCGGCAGGTTAAATGAGATCAAGATGACAGCGTGGTTGCGAGTGTTGAGGCAATGAATCGATCGTTAAAAAATACTGAACAGTTATCCTTTTTCTGTGCGAAAAACGGTAGTGGGTCCATTAGTTTTCCTTTTATCACTTGGGCAATTTACCTCTTCTTATGCTGCCCCGATCTATCAATTCCCTGTTGCAGGTTGTGAAGTGAATTTTACGAGAGCACATCATGACTATGCAGCCTCAGATATCTTGGCCAAAGCTGGTTGCAAGTTTGTTGCCCCAATTGATGGTGTCATCGATGAAGTCAGTCGTGTCGATACCTGGAGCGGAAAGGTCAATCTTGGAATAACCCGCGGCGGTCGATCAGTATCTTTAATTGGCTCTGATGGTGTGCGTTACTACGGTTCACACTTGCGATCTATTCCATCAAATATTGTTCCTGGCTTAGCGGTAAAGGCTGGTCAAACTCTTGGAACTGTCGGCTCTACAGGCAGCGCCCGTGGAACTTCGCCACATTTGCATTTTGGAATTTCATGGCCAACACCTGCAGATATTTGGTGGGTTCGCCGCGGTGAAGTTTTACCGTGGAAGTATTTAAATGCATGGAAAGAGGGGAAAGATTTATCCCCTGTAAAAGAAGTTAATGCTCGCAAGTTAAAAGTTGGAGAGATTCCACCTGAACCAAAGAAGTAAGAAATAAAAAACCCCGCCAGTTACCCGGCGGGGTTTTTTAATAGTTAGTGTTGATTAGGCAGGGTTTACTGCATCAGCCTGAGGACCCTTTGGACCCTGTACGACCTCAAATGAAACTGCCTGACCCTCTTCAAGGGACT
>WLHC01000025.1 GCA_009702925.1 Actinomycetota bacterium | reverse complement strand
GCACGTTTTTCCATTTCGCCCTTGCTATTTGGCGCTTCATCTTCTGTGAATGCATCCATTAAGAAGGTGAGTGTGCAGCGATCAACACCTGCCGCAGGCTCAATCACATATGGTGTCCAGCGTTCGCCCTTTTCTTGATCAAAGTAAGAAAGATCCTTACCAGATGCTGCAGAGTGAGCCTTGAGGTCAAAATCGGTGCGGTTTGCAATACCTTCTAGCTCGCCCCATTCTGTTCCGGCGAATTCAAACTTGTATTCAATATCTGCTGTGCGCTTTGAATAGTGTGACAACTTCTCTTTTGGATGATCATAAATGCGCAAGCGCTCAGGATTGCGTCCTAGATCAACATACCAAGCCATGCGTGTATCAATCCAATATTGGTGCCAATCTTCATCACTTCCTGGAACAACAAAAAACTCCATCTCCATCTGTTCAAATTCGCGTGTGCGGAAAATAAAGTTTCCAGGTGTAATTTCATTACGGAAAGATTTTCCAATTTGGCCAATACCAAAAGGTGGCTTCTTACGAGAAGTCGTCATTACCTGGTCAAAGTTGATGAAAATTCCCTGCGCTGTTTCTGGACGCAAGTATGCAAGGCCTGATTCATCTTCGACTGGTCCAAGAAATGTCTTAAGCAATCCACTGAACTGCTTAGGTGTTGTGAACTGTCCTTTGTTTCCGCAAGCAGGACAGTTGACTTCGGCTAAGGATGCTGGTTTCTTTTTGTGCTTTGCTTCAAAAGCTTCCTCAAGATGATCTGCTCGATAGCGTTTATTACAGGCGGTGCACTCAGTTAATGGATCACTAAAAGTTGCAACGTGACCTGATGCTTCCCAAACTTCTTTTGCCAAAATTACACATGAGTCCAAACCGACAACATCTTCTCGGCCCATAACCATGGACTTCCACCACTGGCGCTTTACATTATTTTTTAGCTCTACTCCCAGTGGGCCGTAATCCCATGATGCTCGAAGGCCTCCATAAATTTCAGAGGATGGATAAACAAATCCTCGACGCTTTGCAAGCCCAACAATGTTTTCTAAACGGTCCGTTGCCACAATTTTCTCCATCCGGCTGGCTGTCGGCGAAAAGCAACAAGTGTTACTTCCGTATGTGAATTTTACTCTGAGTATGGCCGTTCATATGCACCGGGCTCATCAATTGCCAGCGCTAAAGTTGGAATCGCATTCATCTTTACATTGTTATTGCTTAAAGCTCGGCGATAGGAACCCACATTTTCCCAACGGGTCACAAGCGACCACAGCGTTAGATCATCTAGATTCTGACCATATTCACCATCAACATAACCCGCACATGCCGCGAATGCATCAAGTGATGCGGCCAATTGGCTCTCAAAATGAGCGGCATCTGCGAGGGCAACTGAAAATCTAGCAACGGCAATCATGAATGGAGCGTATCGGGCTTATTTTGGAAATGATAATCATTTCCATTTTCGTGCTATTGTCGTTCCATGAACATAGCCATCGCACTTGCAGCCATTACCGCCCTTTCAACTTTTGCAGGAGGGGCGCTAGCTCTTCGAGCAAAGGATCGCCTCCATCTAGTTCTTGGGCTATCTGCTGGATTGCTCTTAGGGCTGGTCGCCTTTGACCTACTGCCAGAAGTATTTGAATTAGGCACCCAAGAGATTTTCCACGCACCTGCAGTATCAGTTGCACTCATTGGTGGATTTTTATTACTTCATTTTTATGAACAGATTTTTGGAAGCCATGAACCAGCAGAATCAGATTACGGTAACGATCATAAGCACTCTCATAACTTTTCTGGAGTCTTAGGTTCAATCGCAATGGGAGGCCACGTATTTCTAGATGGCTTGGCATTGGGTGTTGCATTTAAAGTTAGCTCAGATTTGGGTTTTGTTGTCTTTATCGCATTGCTGGCTCACGCCTTTAGTGATGGCCTCAATACCGTTTCATTTCTAGTTAAATCGGGGTTATGGGGCAAGAAAAGTTTTGCACTCATTGGTGTAGATACTGTTGCACGAGTTAGTGGAGCAGCACTTGGAACCACACTTGCATTGAGCAATGATTTCATCGCTCTCTACTTAGCAGCATTTGCTGGAATCATTATCTATCTTGCAACTTCTCACATACTTCCGGAAGCCCACTCTAATCATTCATCGCGCTTGACTATGGCAGCCACAATCGCAGGTGTATTGATTATGTGGGCAGTCTCTAGCTACCTTCATGCAGGTGATGCACATTCTCATGGCGCTGAAGTTGGAATCCATCAGGAGGATGCCACTTACACCGATGAGCATGAAGATGAACACGCAGATGAGCACTCACATGAAGGTGAACAATTAAAGTAACTATGAACAAATCAGATCTGAAAATGATTTCCGTACTTGAACGTACTGGAGGTTTTGCGAGTGCTCAAGAACTTCACCAAATCTTGCGCCGCGAAGGTGATGGCATTGGTTTAACGACGGTTTATCGCGCCCTGCAATCACTTGTCGATGACAAAATCGTTGACTTACTTCGCAGAGATGACGGTGAGGCTATCTATCGTTTATGTGGAGATGGCCACCATCACCATTTAGTGTGTAAAGGATGTGGTCAGACTGTAGAGATCGAAGGTGGAGCCATTGAAAATTGGGCTACGGCTAAGGCTAAAGAGTTTGGTTTCCGCGAGGTTGCACACACGGCTGAAATCTTTGGCCTTTGTTCAAAATGCTAATTAGCTATGCTTTTCGGGCTAACTCTTCAATTCTGATTCGCTACGCTTTTCCAAACCGTCTATCTCGTGCTGAATATTCTTCGATCGCTTTCCACAGAGTTTTACGTGTTACATCTGGCCACAGCACGTCCATAAAGACAAACTCGGCGTAAGCACTTTGCCACGGTAGAAAGTTGCTAGTGCGCTGCTCCCCCGATGATCGCAGGAATAAATCAACATCACTCATCTGCGGAGAATCCAAGTACTTCGCAAAGGTTTTTTCCGTAATCGAATCAGCTTTGACCTTGCCACGCTTTACATCCCGAGCAAGCTCTGCAGCTGCGTCAACAATTTCAGCCCGGCCGCCATAGTTAACGCACATATTAAGAGTTAAGGTTTTGTTTTTCTTAGTCAGTTCTTCTGCCTCTTCAAGTTCTTTTATGACGCTGCTCCACAAACGTTTAGGGCGACCAACCCATCGAATTCGAACACCCATCTCATTCATCTGGTCACGACGGCGCCGGATTACATCGCGATTAAAGCCCATTAAAAACTTCACTTCATCTGGCGACCTGCGCCAATTCTCTGTTGAAAATGCATAGGCGCTGATCTCTTTTACGCCAAACTCAATTGCACCTTCTACGACATCAAGTAATGCTGCCTCTCCTGCTTCATGGCCTGCGGTGCGTGGTAAACCTTTTTTCTGAGCCCAACGGCCATTTCCATCCATAACGATTGCAACATGGTGTGGAATTTTAATTGTCATACGCGCTCCACCATTGGTAGTGAACGCAGTCCGCGTTCTAGATGCCATTGTAGATAAGCGGCAATTAATCCACTAGCTTCTCGGCGATAACGGAGTTCGCTAGAAGATGCAGTCTCCCAATCACTACTTAGCAATGCGCCCATTAAATCTAAAGTCTCTGGTGCAGGTGTTGCACAGGCAGAAGGTCTACATTCTGCACAAACTGATCCGCCTCCCACTAATGAGAAATATCGATGTGGCCCATCTTTTTCACACCGCGAACATATTGTCATTGACGGGGCGTACCCAGCAACAGCTAATGATCGCAATAAAAATGCATCAAGTATAAGTAGCGGGTCATAACGATTCTCCGCCAGTGCTTTCATGCCACCTGTAACTAATTGAAACTCTTGAACTGCAGGTTCATTTTCTTGGGAAGTAAATCTTTCAGCAGCTTCTAATATCGCAGAAGCCACTGTCCAGCGCTGATAATCCAAAGTTAACGCTTCGCCGTAATTCATAATCGCTTCAACCTGTGTTACTGTGTCAAAAGTTTTTCCGGTGTAGAGCTGAATATCAACATGACTACCAGGTTCTAGTCGAGCCCCAAACTTTGATTTTGTGCGCCGCACACCTTTTGCCACTCCACGAATGCGGCCATGCTCACGTGTAAGCATGGTGATGATTCGGTCTGCTTCACCCAGCTTTTGAGTTCGCAAGATAATTGCCTCATCCCTATACAAACTCATACGGGTAAAGGTAGT
This sequence comes from Actinomycetota bacterium, assembly GCA_009702925.1. Classification (GTDB taxonomy): domain Bacteria; phylum Actinomycetota; class Actinomycetes; order Nanopelagicales; family Nanopelagicaceae; genus Planktophila. The sequence continues at coordinate 8,359 of WLHC01000025.1, read as the reverse complement.
GCGTGGATCTAGCGAATTGCGCGATTTATCGCAGACACGACCGCTTTGAGTGAGGCCGTTGTCGTGTTTGGATCAATTCCGACTCCCCAGAAAACATCGCCATCGATTGCACACTCTAGGTATGCCGCAGCCGATGCATCTCCGCCTGCAGCAAGTGCATGCTCGAAATAATCTAGAACTCGAACATCTACGCCGTAGTTTTGCAAAATATTACAAAAGGCTGCAATAGGACCGTTGCCTTGTCCTTTAAGTTCATGTTTTTCACCACGATCGGTGATCGTTGCAGTTAGGTGGACATCTTCTCCGAGCACTGATGTTTGAGACAAGCCTTTAAGTCTAAAACGTCCCCATGGAGCAGAATCGGTTGGTAGATATTCATCTTCGAAAATATTCCACAAGTCGTTTGCATCAACTTCTCCACCTTCAGAATCAGTTTTTGCCTGTACGACTTTTGAAAACTCAATCTGCAGACGACGCGGTAGATCTAGGTGATGCTCATTCTTCATCAAGTAAGCAACGCCGCCCTTACCTGATTGAGAGTTAACGCGAATTACTGCTTCATATGATCTGCCAATATCTAAGGGATCAATTGGCAAATACGGAACGGCCCATGTGAAGTCACGAACTTCTTTACCGGCAGCCTTTGCATCACGTTCTAGATGATCAAAGCCTTTTTTAATTGCATCTTGGTGTGATCCAGAAAATGCAGTAAACACAAGGTCTCCTCCATATGGATGGCGCTCTGGTACTCGAAGTTGGTTTGCATATTCAACAGTACGACGAATTTCATCGATATTTGAGAAGTCGATATGGGGATCGATTCCATGTGACACTAAATTCATTCCCAGAGTTACAAGACAAACATTTCCTGTTCGCTCTCCATTACCAAAAAGTGTTCCTTCAATTCGATCTGCTCCTGCAAGAAAACCAAGCTCTGCAGCTGCAACACCTGTTCCACGATCATTGTGAGGATGAAGAGAGACAATGACATTTTCGCGGTTTTCAAGATTTCGGCACATCCACTCAATTGAATCTGCATAGACATTAGGAGTGGTTAGCTCAACAGTTGCTGGAAGATTCATAATTGTCTTCCACTCTTTGGTTGGCTTCCAGACTCGGTTTACAGCGTTACAGACTTCTACGGCAAACTCCAGTTCTGTACCGGTGTATGACTCTGGAGAGTATTCAAATGAAATCTTTGTCTCCGGCACAGTTGCAACAAGGTCAAGACAAAGCTGGGCGGCATCGGTTGCTATCTTTTTGATTCCATCTTTATCTAATCCAAAAACTACGCGGCGTTGAAGGGCCGATGTGGAGTTATACAAATGGATAATCGCTTGCTTTGATCCCTTGACGGCTTCAAAGGTTCGGCGAATCAGCGGATCACGAGCCTGCGTCAAAACTTGAATGATTACATCATCAGGAATCAAATTCTCATCAATGATTTTGCGAACAAAGTCGAAATCGGTTTGGCTCGCACTTGGAAATCCAACTTCAATCTCTTTGTAACCCATGGAGACAAGCAATTTGAACATCGCAAGTTTGCGAGGAGTATCCATTGGATCGATTAACGCTTGGTTGCCATCTCGAAGATCAACGGAAGACCACTTAGGCGCCTTAGTCATTTTTTGATGTGGCCACGTTCTATCGGCAAGATCAACAGGATGAAAAGCTGAATAACGATGCACAGGCATCTTTGAAGGTATTTGCTTTGGGAAATTCATTTACTGCTCCTTAAATTTGGCGGGTTTTGTCTTTTAACCGGTACGACAAAACTCCGCAGCGAGGGGACCGGTTACTTGGCCCCGCCACGGCAGCTAAGGAGGAGGCTGCGCTTTCTCATGAGTGAAGGGTAACGCTTAAATTAAAGGACTGGCAAATAACGATCGAGTTCAAATGCGCTTACTTGGCGGCTGTATTCCAGCCATTCTGCACGCTTGTTGCGAAGTACGAACTCAAAAACATGTTCGCCCAAGGTCTGGCGTACTAATTCGCTCTTTTCCATCTCGATGATCGCTTCATTTAAGTTTGATGGCAAGACGACCGGATCCTTTGAATCGGTAAGAACGTACTTTTCTTCAACGCCCTTTAAGCCAGCGGCCAACATAACTGCGTAAGCTAAATATGGATTACACGCTGTATCAGGTGATCTAAATTCAATTCTTGTTGATTGTTCTTTTTTAGGTTTATACATTGGAACACGCACTAGCGCGCCGCGATCACTTTGTCCCCAGTTTGCATATGCAGGTGCCTCTCCCCCGCCATGTAAACGTTTGTAAGAGTTAACCCACTGATTAGTAATTGCTGTGATCTCTGGTGCGTGCTTGATTAGGCCGGCGATAAATGAGCGGCCTACGGTTGAAAGATTAAACTCTGCATCGGCATCAAAGAATGCATTCTCTTCACCTTTAAACAATGAAACATGTGTATGCATTCCACTACCTGGATGATCTGTAAATGGTTTTGGCATAAAGGATGCATGGAAGCCTTGATCTAATGCAACCTCTTTTATTACATGGCGAAATGTCATGATGTTATCTGCAGTAGTTAACGCATCGGCATAACGCAGATCAATCTCTTGTTGACCAGGTGCGCCTTCGTGATGAGAAAACTCAACACTAATTCCCATTGCCTCAAGCAAGGTAATTGCCTGGCGCCTAAAATCATGACCAACAACTGCTGGAGTGTGGTCGAAATATCCACCTTGATCAACAGGAACTGGAGCAACACCGACTTCTGGAGCTTTCTTAAATAAGAAGAATTCGATCTCAGGATGTGTGTAACAGGCATAACCCATTTTGGTTGATTTTTCTAAAATTCGTCGCAGAACATTACGTGGATCCGACGGCGAAGATGTTCCATCAGGAAGTGCTATATCGCAAAACATTCTTGCTGCACCTGGTGATTCGGTGCGCCAAGGCAAAATGGAAAATGTTGCAGGATCAGGTTTTGCCAACATGTCAGATTCGGTAATGCGCGCAAAGCCTTCAATAGCCGAACCATCAAATCCAATTCCCTCTTCAAATGCATTTTCTAATTCGGCTGGCGCGATAGCAACAGATTTAAGAAAGCCCAATACATCTGTAAACCACAAACGAACAAAGCGAATATTTCGCTCTTCAAGGGTTCGAAGGACAAACTCTTGCTGCTTACTTCTATCTGCACTCATAGAAACATTGTTACAAACTCAGGTTACGAGCGTGTTAACTGCCTTACGAATCCGCCTAAATTACGAAAAAATCAGCCTTATCGATAATGCTTCTTGCAGGAAGATCACGCGTAATGACTGAGTTAGCACTTATTCGACTTCCTTCGCCAACGCTTACATTGCCAAGAACTCTTGCACCGGCTCCGATGATGACATCATTTCCGATAGTTGGGTGACGCTTGCCAATTTCAATTCCTCGAGCACCTAATGTCACGTCGTGATAGAGCATGACGTCATCACCAATAACTGCAGTTGCACCAATGACTACACCCATACCGTGATCAATGAAAAACCTGCGCCCTATCTTTGCTCCTGGGTGAATCTCAATGCCGGTTGTTGATCTGACTGCATTTGAATGAATTCGCGCAATTAACTTGAATCCAATCTTCCAAAGAAAATGGGAGATGCGATGGCCCCACACTGCATGAACACCTGGGTATGCCAAAGCAATCTCTAATCGATTACGCGCGGCCGGATCGTGACTCAGTGCGTTATCGAGATCTTCTTTGATGCGACGAATCATAAAAACTAGTCTACTAAATCTTCGTAAAGAACCGTCGATAGGTAGCGCTCACCAGATGATGCGCAGATCACAACAATATTTTTACCTGCATACTCAGGTCGCTTTGCAATCTCACTTGCTGCCCACAATGTTGCACCCGATGAGATACCCGCAAGGATTCCTTCTTCAGCAGCTGCGCGTCGTGCATATTTAATTGCATCTGCAGCAGTTGCATCTAGAACCTCATCATAAACACTGCGATCCAAAACATTAGGAATAAAGTTTGCGCCAATTCCTTGAATTGGGTGAGGACCTGGCTCTCCACCATTTAACAACGGTGATGCTGCTGGCTCTACGCCAATAACTTTGATCTTAGGGTTTTTCTCTTTAAGTAACTGTCCGGCACCTGTGATGGTTCCACCGGTTCCGATTCCAGAGATAAAGACATCAACTTTGCCCTCTGTATCTCGCCAAATTTCTTCACCAGTGGTCTTGCGGTGGATTGCAGGTCCTGCTGCGTTTTCAAATTGACGAACAAGAACAGCACCTGATGCAGCTAGTTTTTCTGCCGCTGCAACGGCGCCCTTCATTCCCTCTGCCGCAGGAGTTAGAACTAATTCGGCGCCGTAAGCACGAATCAGTTTGCGACGCTCCTTTGAAACCGACTCTGGCATCGTCATAACAGACTTATATCCACGAGCAGCTGCAACCATTGCCACAGCAATTCCAGTGTTTCCTGATGTTGCTTCAACAATTGTTCCGCCAGGTTTTAACTCACCGCTTGCCTCTGCAGCATCGATCATCGCAATTCCTAGACGGTCCTTAATTGAAGAGCTTGGGTTGTAAAACTCAAGCTTTGCAAAAACATTGCCTGCGGCACCATCTGTGATCTTGTTGATGCGCACTAGCGGGGTGTTTCCAAATACCTCTGTAATGTTGTTATAAACCTTCATTGTTTTCTCCTCTTCTCTTCTTAATTCTCATTTACTTGCGGGGCTATTGCTTTTAATTGATCTGAAATTTCAGATTTCTGCCGATTTGAGTGATGTGACTTTTAATTTTTTGCCTTTGCCTTTGGCAAAGATTCGTGCTGATTTTGGGTAAAAGTTAAATTAGCAACAGCCGCTTGTAGCAACGCAGAAATCAACCACACGGTTACGTGTAAAAAACCAAGTGATCATTGATTGCATGTATAAATTCTACCGAATCAATTGGTTTTTGCGAGTTGCAAGGTATTTGCAATTAGCAGGCTTAGTTCTCACTCCAGCCAGATGTCATCGGTAGTCTGCGATCTTTGCCAAATGCACGGGATGAAACCTTGGTACCTGGCGGGTATTGGCGCCGTTTGTACTCAGCCTTATCAACTAATGACAGGACGCGCCGGACAAGATCTGGATCAAATCCATCGTTGAGCAGTTCCTGGAATCCACGGTCTTGATCCACATAGGCCATCAATAATTTGTCTAAGACTTTGTAATCTGGCAAAGAGTCAGAGTCTTTTTGACCAGGGCGCAGTTCGGCGCTTGGTTCTTTTGTGATGGATCGCTCTGGAATTGGCGCAACTTGGCCAGCCTTAATTGCATGTTGATTTCGCCAGTTCGCCAAAGCCCACACATCGGTTTTGTAAATATCTTTAATGGGAGCAAAGCCACCAACGGCATCACCATAAAGAGTTGAATAGCCAACTGCTAACTCGCTCTTATTGCCTGTAGCTAAAACTAAATGCCCCTCTTGATTTGAAATACCCATGAGAGCAGTTCCGCGAACTCGGGCTTGAAGATTTTCTTCAGCCAGACCCTTGAGCGTTAAATTCTCAAGATAGGCATCGACCATCGGAGCAATTGGCGTTATTCGAAAATGAATTCCGGTGTTATCGGCAAGTAATTGTGCATCTTCAATTGAATGATCTGATGAGTACTTACTTGGCATTGCCACACCATTAACAGCCTTTGCACCCACCGCGTCAATTGCGATTGAAGCTACGAGCGCCGAATCTATTCCGCCAGAAAGGCCAAGGACAACAGATCTAAATCCATTCTTTGAAACATAATCGCGCAGCCCAACGACCAAGGCCTGCCACATCTCTTCTTCATCTGAAAGCCTTAGTGCTATATCCCCAACACGAGTATCTGAAACTTTGTTCGGGCTCTTTGAAATCTCTAGATCTGGCTTAGAGGTTAACTCGCTGCATTCAATGTCAACAATCAACATCTGATCTACAAACTGGGCGGAGCGGGCCAATACCCCACCATCGACGCCAACAACTATTGTGTCTCCGTCAAAAACTAGATCGTCCTGTCCGCCAGTCATATTTACATATGCAATAGGTGCGCCGATTTCCCGTGCCCTCTTTTTAACTAGCGCTAAGCGAACATCATCTTTATTGCGTTCAAATGGAGAGCCGTTAGGCACTACTAATAACCCAGGTTTACGGGCAGCGATTGCATCGACTGAGTGCCAAATATCCTCACAGATAGCAATGGCCACATCCACACCTTGGATTCGCACTACTAAGTTTTGATCCCCTGGTTTGAAGTTTCTGAACTCATCAAAGACGCCATAGTTGGGAAGATGCTGTTTGAAATAGCGTGCCTTTATCTTCCCTTGATGAATGATCGCCACCGCATTTTTGGGCCCCTTGTCCAGGTAACCAACGACAGCAACAATGTCACCGGTGATTGTGGATGCAATCTTTTCTACTGCAGCAATACTGGCTGCCTGAAATGATGGGCGAAGGGCTAGATCTTCAACTGGATATCCGGTCACGATCATCTCTGGAAAAACAATAATCTCTGCGCTTTGCATTTGTGCTTGGCCAACTGCCTCTTGGATCAAAGCAGCGTTGCCCGCAAAATCACCAACCGTTGGGTTGATCTGGGCTAGCGCCACGCGCAACTTCATTTATTAAGTGTAACGGGGGTACCCTTAGCCACGTAACCCGTTAATGAAATAGCGGCAAGTTACACATGGCCCGGGGACTGAGAAATCGGCTTCGAGGAGAGGAATAAATGTCTGAGACATTTGGCGAGAGCCTTTATGGCGGAGCAAGCCATCGACGCATCACGATCCTTGATTTAGCTGCTGCTAAAAAGCGTGGTGAAAAATGGGCGATGCTTACTTCCTATGAATCATTAACTGCTGAGATCTTTGATGAAGCCGGTATCCCTGTTTTGCTTGTTGGAGATAGCGCTGGCAACAATTTTCTTGGTGAAGAAAACACTATTCCCGTAACCGTTGATGAAATGATTCCTTTAACTCGGGCAGTAGTTAGGGGCTCAAAACGCGCCCTTGTCGTAGCCGACTTGCCGTTTGGATCCTATGAATCTTCACCAGAGTTAGCCCTTGCAACCTCGGTACGTTTTTTCAAAGAGGCTGGGGCAATGGCTGTAAAGCTAGAAGGTGCCCAAATAGAGAGTGTGAAAAAACTTGTAGCAAGTGGAATTCCAGTGATGGGCCATGTCGGATTAACTCCCCAATCTATGCATCAATTAGGCGGTTACAGAGTTCAAGGTCGAAGTGATGGAGATGTAATTGTTGAGGCAGCAAAGGCTCTAGAAAAAGCTGGTGCCTTTGCCATAGTCCTTGAACTAGTACCGGCTGCTTTGGCAAAGCAAATAACGCAATCTCTTTCAATTCCAACGATTGGAATTGGGGCAGGCATTGATTGCGATGCCCAGGTACTTGTCTGGACTGACCTCATGGGATTAACAAAGAAGGCTCCCAAGTTGGCCAAGGCATATAGGAATCTAAGAGCCGAGATGTCGGCGGCGACAAAGGAATTTGCCGATGATGTTCGAAGCGGTGCTTTTCCAAGCACCGACCAAAGTTTTAACTAAATTTCGGGTATTTTTCTAAATATTTTTTTGGTTGTTTTCTCACCGTTTTTGATAAAAATCTGATGATTAGATTGCACCGAGTTTGCTGTCCCTACTGATCAGTTTTTAGAGAAAATTACGAATTTTTTGCCCCAAAATCGGCAAAATTGCCCTCGAAAATCTGAAAATCGAGGGAAATTTACGCACAAACCCTCAATCTGAGGACGAGAATTCGAGATTTTATCGAAATTGAAGAAAATGATTAATTTTTTAGCATTTTTTCTTTTTCAATTACGAAATCTGTTAATTTTTCGCAGATGCATAAAAAAATATAAAAATTAATTTGCGACACGCGCTAAATAAAATGTCACAAAATGTTGGCATTTTTACCTAAATGATGTCACGCTTATCCACGAACAGGTTTGGGTGACGGATCCGAACCATTCCGATAGGAGAAGTACGTGGCCGCAGCAAAGAAAGCAGCACCAAAGAAGCGTCGCAAGAAGGCAGCTGCTCCAGCAGCAGCACCAAAGAAGCGTCGCAAGAAGGCAGCAGCTAAGAAGGCAGCTCCAAAGCGTCGCAAGAAGGCAGCAGCTAAGAAGGCAGCTCCAAAGCGTCGCAAGAAGAAGGCAGCTGCTACAGCAGCAGCTCCAAAGAAGCGCCGCCGCAAGAAGGCAGCAGCTAAGTAAGCATCGCTTATTAAAAAACCCGCCACTTTATGTGGCGGGTTTTTTTATTCTTTTTATTTCTTTTTTAACTCTCATCAAATCCTTCTACTTACTTTCCAGATTCTTCTTCGATTCTTTACTCGTTTTCAACTTCTCTTCGAAGTGG
>WLHC01000024.1 GCA_009702925.1 Actinomycetota bacterium | reverse complement strand
GCGCTGCAGCAGTTGGCTCGTTGATGATGCGAAGAACGTTAAGTCCTGCAATTTCGCCAGCCTCTTTTGTTGCTTGACGTTGTGCGTCATTAAAGTATGCCGGCACAGTAATTACTGCATCCGTTACCGTCTCACCTAAGTAAGCCTCTGCATCGCGCTTTAGTTTTTGAAGCACGCGCGCTGAGATCTCTTGTGATGTGTATTTCTTGCCATCAATATCAATAGTCCAGTTAGTACCCATGTGGCGCTTGACCGAACGAATAGTGCGTTCAACGTTTGTGACTGCCTGGCGCTTGGCTACTTCTCCCACTAGGACCTCGCCGTTTTTGGCAAAGGCCACAATCGATGGAGTAGTGCGGGCACCTTCGGCGTTTGCGATAACCGTTGGCTCGCCACCTTCAAGTACAGATACGCAGCTGTTAGTAGTTCCGAGGTCGATTCCGACTGCTCTAGCCATTGTGTGTTCTCCTTCTACGCTGTTTTTTCACTCTCGAGCCTGATTTAGGGTCGAGGACCGTTTGAACCTGAGTCGATCATACCCAAAAGGTTGAGTCAGCGCGACTCAGGTTTGTTACTCAGTGAACACCGACCCTTCCTGCTTTATTCCATCCCAAGCAAGGAGATAGAAGGGAATGGCCGGGAATAGGGGGAGGTAGATAAGTGGCCGCATGAATGATCCAAGTGTGGGCAATAGGACATTGGTTGGCCCTAAGAAAAAATCTCTGTTGCCTTACCCTTACCCTATGAATCTTGGACTAGCGGGCCTTGCATATGGCATAACTGTTGTTGCACTTGTTTTGCTAGCCATTAGAACACGGGCGCTGATTGGCATCTATAAAAAAGGACAGCCAGATCCAACCCGGAGAAACGACAAGTTCCAGCGATTAAAGATGGCAGCTGGCGAGATTTTCGGCCATACAAAGATGTTGAATTTTTCAGTCGTTGGAGTGGCTCACTGGTTTGTGATGGTCGGATTCTTTTCACTTTTCGGAACATTGATTACAGCTTATGGCCAACTAATTGATCCTTACTTTGCGCTACCAGTCATTGGCCATTTCTGGCCTTATGAGTATTTTGTTGAGTTAATTACTTGGGCAACAGGTATTGGAATTGTTTCCCTGATTGGTATTCGCCAAGTAACACGCTTGCGCAATAAGCGCTCTCGCTTTGCTGGCTCTGGAATGGGTAAGGCTTACTACGTTGAGGCAACAATTTTGTTGATTGTTTTCTGCGTAATTGCTCTTCGCGGTTTAGAGGGTGCACTCTCTAATGAAACAGAATGGAATCGCCACTTCATCACGACATGGTTTATCGCAGACATGTTTAAGTCTCTATCACTCACACAGATCACATTTTGGATTCAAATTGTTGCAACAATAAAAATCGTTGGTTCGATGCTGTGGTTCATTGTGATCGCATCAAATCTGACAATGGGTATTGCTTGGCACCGCTTCTTGTCACCTTTCAATATTTTCTACCGCCGCAACGCCGATGGCACATCTTCTCTTGGCGCCTTGCCTCCGATGCTCTCACATGGTGAAGAGATCAACTTTGAAGATCCAAAAGAAGATGACGTATTTGGTTTAGGAACTCGCGCTGACATAACCTGGAAAGGTTTGTTGGATATGAGCTCTTGCACCGAGTGTGGCCGTTGTCAGTCACAGTGCCCTGCTTGGCACACAGAAAAACCATTGTCACCAAAGCTTTTAATCATGGCTATGCGCGATCACGCCTTTGCTAAAACAGTTGAAAATGAAGCACTCGTTGGCGATCTTTCACCAATCTCGTTAGATGTTTTGTGGTCCTGTACTACATGTGGAGCTTGTGTTAATGAATGCCCAGTAGATATCGAACATATTGATCACATTGTAAATATGCGTCGATTCCAAGTTTTAGTTGAATCAGAGTTTCCTTCAGAACTTGGTGGAACATTTAGAAATCTTGAAAAGAGTGGAAACCCGTGGGGTGCCAATCGCACAGATCGCGAAGCATGGATTGCAGAGTGTGATTTCCCGGTTAATGTCATTGAAGGTGCGCTGCCTGAAGATGTTGAGTACTTGTTCTGGGTTGGTTGCGCCGGTGCGTATGAAGAGCGTGCCAAGAAAACAACTAAGGCTGTTGCAGAGTTGTTATATATGGCTGGTGTTAGCTTTGCAGTGCTAGGTAAAAAAGAGACATGTACTGGCGATCCTGCACGTCGTGCTGGTAATGAATTTTTGTACCAGATCCTTTCTCGTGAAAACATTGAGACTTTTAAAGAAGTATTTGGTGATCGACCAAAGGGTAAGAAGAAAGTTGTTGTTACCTGCCCTCACTGCTTTACAACAATTGGTCGCGACTATGGTCAGCAAGGTTATGAACTTGAGATGGTTCACCACACACAACTTCTTAACCAGTTGATTCGCGAAAAGCGTTTGACTCCAATAAAAATGTCACACACAGCCATGACTTTTCATGATCCTTGTTATTTGGGCCGACACAACGAGATCTATCAACCACCTCGCGAAGTTTTGGAAGCAACAGGTATTGAAATTATTGAGATGCCACGAAATAAAGAGCGTTCCTTTTGTTGCGGCGCAGGTGGTGGGCGTATGTGGATGGAAGAGAAAATCGGTTCACGAATTAACATCAATCGTGTTGAAGAGGCTATTGCAACAGGTGCAACAGAGCTTGCAGTTGCCTGTCCTTTCTGTCGCGTAATGACAAGTGATGGCATGAATGCAAAAGAGTCTGCAGTAGAAGTCTTAGATGTTGCTCAGGTGCTGCTTCGCAGCGTGAAGGAAAGCTAAGAAACCTCCTTCGTAACAATGAGTGTCCTCTCTATTTCCCGCGTGAATTTAGGCGTATTCTCAGGCAATCTTCAGTTTATGAGAGCATTGTGTAGCCATGACAACCACACTAGATCGAGTTAATTCAAAAACCACTAATGGGCAACGCATTCTTGTCGTTGATGATGAAGCAAGCATCAGCGAATTAATCTCAACAAGTCTTCGCTTTGTAGGATTTGATGTTCGCACAGCAGCAAATGGTGCGGAGGCGCTCCTGATTGCAGAAGAGTTCAAACCACATGCAATGGTTCTTGATGTCATGTTGCCAGATCTAGATGGCTTTGAAGTCTGTAAAAAAATCCGCAATGAAGGTGTTGATACTGGTGTCTTATTTCTAACCGCAAAAGATGGTATGGATGACAAAGTAAAGGGTTTAACTCTTGGCGGCGATGACTACATGACAAAGCCATTTTCTCTAGAAGAGTTGGTGGCACGTCTGCGTGCACTCTTGCGTCGAACAGGTGTTGATGTAATTGAAGTCGATGATGAAAAGATGCGCTTTGCAGACCTTGAGTTAGATGAGGCAACACATGAAGTTCGCCGCGCAGGACAGCTACTTGATCTTTCACCGACAGAGTTCGCACTCCTTCGATACTTGATTATTAACGCCGACCGGGTTGTATCTAAAGCTCAGATTTTGGATCATGTTTGGCAGTACGATTTCCGTGGAGACATGGGCATCGTCGAGACCTACATCTCTTATCTTCGCAAGAAGATCGATTCTTTTGACCCACCATTGATCCATACAGTTCGAGGAGTTGGCTATCGCCTTAGGTTGCCGCCACAATAAACTATGAGATCTCGCATGCTTCAATTTAGTTTAAACAATTGGAGTTTGCGGGATCGTTTAACCGCTGGAGTTCTAATCCTTTCGGCTTTTGGTTTTATTGGTGCAGGTATTGGTTCACAAGCTCTTTTGCATAATTATTTGATTAATCAAGTTGACGAACAATTACTGAGCGTTGTTGGTGGTACTTCTGATCAATTAGACCGCGCAGGAATTGAAGATGACAGTTCACAAGATTCAGCTAGTGAGTTTCGTAATCGCTCTGCTGCACCGCTCAATCGGGTTCCAACATCCATCTCTGTAACGGTTTTAGATCCTTTCGGCAATCTAATTGGTGGGCTTGGCGGAGACTTAAACTCCAATCAAATTACAGAGTATGTAAGAGGTTTACTACCAAGTCAGGTTGAAGAGTTTGGAAACAAACCATTTACCATTGAAGTTCCTGGTGCAGATTTTCGAGTTGCCACAACGGTTTTACCTTCTTCACTTGGCTCGGTAATCGTTGCTCAATCTTTAGAGGATTTCGATCAAACAACCAGACGTATCGGTGTTGTCTTTCTTATCATTGGTGCGTTAGTTCTTCTCTTTATTGCATTTGCCTCCAGACAGGTAATTAAAATTAGTATGCGGCCACTTGGCAAGATTGAAGATACTGCAGAGAAAATTGCCGCTGGAGACTTGTCAGCTCGTTTAGAAAATTTTGAACCTGATACAGAAGTTGGTCGCCTGAGTACTTCACTTAACGTAATGCTTTCGCGCATTGAAGAATCTTTTGCTGTTCGAACATTGAGTGAGAATAAACTGCGTCGCTTTGTGGCAGATGCGAGCCATGAACTTCGAACACCATTAACTGCAATTCGTGGTTTTGCAGAGCTTTATCGTCAAGGCGCAGTTCCTGAAGGAGAGAAAACTAAAGAACTTATTTCGCGCATTGAGAAAGAATCAATTCGCATGGGCTACTTAGTTGAAGATTTGCTATTGCTTGCACGCCTAGATCAATCAAGAGAATTTGTCATGGATGAAGTTGACTTAACCGCGCTGGTTAATGAAGCCGTCACATCGGCTGCGGCTTCTGGACCAGACCATAAAATTACTTCTGAGATTGCATCTGGTGTTAAAACTTTTGGTGACTCTGACAAGATTTATCAAGTTGTTACTAACTTACTTGCCAATGCACGCGCCCATACTCCTGCTGGAACATTAATTAAAGTTACTGTTGGATCAAACCAAACCGGTGCATTTGTTTCAGTTGCAGATAATGGCCCTGGCTTATCTAAAGATGATCAGGCAAGAATTTTTGAACGCTTCTATCGCGTGGATCCATCACGACAGAGAAGTTCGCAAGATGGCAGTGGTTTAGGGCTTTCGATAGTTGATGCAGTGATGCAAGCCCATGGGGGCAACGTTTCTGTAGCTTCGGATCTTGGAAAAGGCGCAGTATTTACACTGCAGTTTAAAAGCTAACTCAACGACTCCATAGATCGAAGAACTGCGATTCGCTCTTGAATTGGTGGGTGTGTAGAAAATAGTTTTGAGACTGATTTTGAATCCAACGGCGATTCAATCCAAATATGTGCAACTGCAGTTGAGCGTTGCTGCACAACAGTGGAGTCAGATGCTAAAACCTCTAGCGCCGAGCGTAGACCTGCTGGATTTCTTGTAAATGAAACTGCGGTTGCATCGGCTAAGGATTCACGCTTTCTAGAAATGGCTGACTTGAGCATGATGGCAGCAAGTGGAGCCAGAATTAAAATAATAAGAGAAAAAACCAGCGCAATCGGATTTCCATTGCCGTTGCTATCTCTGCGCCCGCCAAAAAACATCATGCGGGTTAACATGTCAGAGACGATTGCAATTGCGCCAGCTGTTGTTGCAGCAACTGCGCTTACTAAAGTGTCGCGGTTTGCAACATGTGCCATTTCATGTGCGATGACGCCCTGTAGTTGATCGCGATCCATTGCATCTAAAATCCCAGTAGTAAATGCAATCAGAGCATGTTCAGGATTGCGCCCCGTAGCAAAGGCATTAGGCGCGCTATCAACAACAATTGCAACCTTTGGCATTGGCATACCAGATGCAATGATTACTTCATGAATCAAACCAAAGAGTTTTGGATTATCTGATTCCTGAATTAATTTTGCACCAGTCATTGTGAGAACTAATTTGTCAGATCCATAGTAAGAGCCCCAAACAGAAATCAATGCAATACCTACTGCAATTGGAACTATGCCGGCAGTTGAGCCACCAAAATATGTCAGTGATGCATAGACAACACACCACATCAAAATACCCATACCAATGAGCAGACCAAATGTTTTGCGGCGGTTTGCCGCTTGCATCGTTCTAAAGTTCATTAGAACTTAACGCTTGGAGCGTTACGATCTTGTGGATCTTCAACTTCATAAAATTCGCGCTCTCCAACTTTTGCCAACCCAGCAAAAAAGCTGCTTGGAATGGTTTTTACAGCGGTATTGAGCGAGCGCACATTGTCATTGTAAAACTGACGAGAGAAAGCAACTTTGTTTTCTGTAGTTGCTAGCTCTTCTTGTAGTGATAAAAAGTTGGATGATGCTTTCAGATCTGGATATGCCTCAGCAACGGCGAGCAATCCGCGCAAAGCTTGAGTGAGCATTCCATCTGCTGCTGCAACATCTGCCACACCTGTTGCAGAAGTTGCTTTTGCCCGTGCTGTTACAACGGCGTCAAAAGTTGACTGCTCATGGGCTGCATATCCCTTAACTGTTTCGACTAAGTTAGGGATTAAATCTGCGCGACGCTTTAACTGAACCTCAATCTGGGCCCATGCTTCATCGACAGTTATATTGAGTCTTATCAATCGGTTGTACTGAGAGATTAAGAAAAGAGCAATGAGTGCAACTACGGCAACGGCGATAATTATTTCCATACCTAATTAAACCGCTAATCTGCAGCTTTCATTCCCTGAAATGCTTTGGATTGCCTGAATTGCTTCGGATTTACCGGCGGAGGGCTTATTCGATCTTTGATTTGTGAAAGTTCAAAAACGAGCGGCTAGCAGTAGGCCCGCGTTGGCCTTGGTAGCGCGAACCATATTTAGCACTTCCGTATGGATGCTCAGCAGCAGATGAGAGTTTGATGAGACAGAGCTGACCAATCTTCATTCCTGGAAACAATTTAACCGGCAAGTTTGCAACGTTAGAAAGCTCAAGAGTTATGTGGCCACTAAAACCTGGATCGATAAAGCCTGCAGTGCTGTGGGTTAAAAGCCCTAAGCGACCAAGAGATGATTTACCTTCTAGGCGACCTGCAATGTCATCTGGCAATGTAATTACTTCGTAGGTACTTGCTAAAACAAACTCACCTGGGTGCAAGATAAATGGCTCGTCGCCTTCTGCGATCACTTCACGAGTTAGATCGGCCTGCTCAATGGAGGGGTCGATAACGCTGTACTTATGGTTTTCAAAAACACGGAAGAATTTGTCGAGGCGAACATCAACAGATGATGGCTGGATCATCGCCTCATGGAATGGTTCGCAGCCAACTCGGCCAGCGGCTATTTCGGCCCGAATATCGCGATCGCTCAGTAACACGGCGCCGAGCCTATACGAGAGTGGGCACGGATTTGGCTTAACTGGCTTTAACCCTTTTTGGGCAGCCTAAATATGGGTTGCATAAGTTACTGGTGAGTAGCACAATTTATCCATGAGCCATTACATAGCAAATCTGCGCGATATCGAGTTCTGCCTATTTGACCTACTGGGTCGCGAAAAAGTTATGGGCATTGCTCCATACGGTGATGTTGACCGCGATACATCTGTTGGCATGCTCGAAGAGATGAAGCGTCTATGTGAAAATGATCTGGCTGAGTCATTTGTTGAAGGCGATCGTATTGGAACAGTTTTTAATAAAGAGACAGGAAACATCACGCTTCCAGAGAGTTTCAAAAAATCTTATAAGGCATATGTCGATGGCGAATGGTGGCGTTTAGATGCACCTGTAGATCTTGGTGGAATGAAAGTTCCACCATCAGTTCGTTGGGCAATGGCTGAAATGGTTTTGGGTTCTAACCCTGCAATTCACATCTACGCATCTGGTTATGCATTCGCACAAGTTGCTTATGTATTGGGAACAGAAAAACAAAAGAAGATTGCAAAGCACATGGTTGAAAAGCACTGGGGCGCAACGATGCAGCTAACAGAGCCTGATGCAGGCTCTGATGTTGGTGCAGGTCGCACAAAGGCTGTTGACCAAGGAGATGGCACTTGGCACATCACTGGCACTAAGCGTTACATCACTTCTGGGGATGCCGATTTCTACGACAACATTGTGCACTTTGTTTTAGCTCGTCGCGAAGGTGGCGGACCAGGAACAAAGGGTCTTTCACTATTTTTGATTCCTAAGTTCATGTTTGATTTTGAAACAGGAGAGCTAGGAAAGCGCAACGGTGTTTATGTCACTAGCGTTGAACACAAAATGGGTCTGAATGTCTCTGCAACATGTGAAGTGAACTTGGGAGAGAAAGAGCCAGCTGTTGGATATCTATTAGGAGATGTTCACGAAGGTATTTTCCAGATGTTTAAAGTGATTGAGTTTGCACGAATGATGGTTGGAACAAAGGCGATTGCAACACTATCTGCCGGATACCAACAGGCATTGTTATATGCCAAGCAGCGCGTGCAAGGCGGAGACATGAAGATCATGAACGACAAGGCATCACCTCGCGTCACAATCATCAACCACCCAGATGTGCGCCGTTCCCTGATGGTTCAAAAGTCTTATAGCGAAGGTATGCGTGCGCTAGTTCTCTACACAGCATCTATTCAAGATGAGATTGAACTTGCCATTCAAGCAGGCAACAAAGAGCGCGCAGAAGATATGGAACATCTCAATGACTTGTTGTTGCCAGTTGTTAAGGGTTACGGATCAGAAAAATCTTGGACATTACTTGGTACTGAATCACTACAGACATTTGGTGGAGCAGGGTTTACAGAGGATTGGCCGCTAGAACAGTATGTTCGCGATGCCAAGATCGATACTTTGTATGAAGGAACAACTGCTATTCAAGGTCTTGATTTCTTCTTCCGCAAGGTTGTTAAAGATGGCGGACGCACACTTGGTCTTCTTGGTAAAGAGATTCAAAAGTTTGCCGAATCTGGTGGAGCACATCAAGAAGAAAAGCAAGCTCTAGTCAAAGCTTTGGGTGATCTCAATGGAATTATCGCCGTATTAGTTGGACATGCAATGGAGTCACAGTCAGAACCAGAAAAGATTTATCAAGTTGGCTTAAGTACCTCTCGCTGCTTAATGGCAGTGGGCGACATTATTACTGCATGGCTACTACTTCGTCAGGCAGACATTGCAGTTGAAAAACTTCCAAATGCCGGCAAAGATGCTGATTTCTATACCGGAAAGATTGCCTCTGCAAAGTTCTTTGTACAGAACTATTTGCCTCATATCACTGCAGATCGCAAGATCGTTGAGGCCACAAATGGTGCAATTATGGAGATCCCTGTAAACGCCTTTTAAGGCGATACCATTTCTTAATGTTTACTAAGCACCGTGGTGAGTTTTACCTTGTCATGGGTGGAATGGTTTTCGCATTTAACGGTGTTGTCTCTACCGTTGTTCTAGAGCACATCTCACCATTTAGATTGGCCCAAATTCGCGCAGTTGGTGCACTTGTCTTCTTGCTAGCTATCGCTTTGATTATTGATCGTAAATCTTTGGCAGCAACACCTAAGCAAATGCCTAAGCTGTTTTTGTATGGAATCGTTGGCTTTGCCGCGGTGCAGGCCGGTTATTTTCTAGGTATTCAGCGCGGAATTCCGCTTAGTCTTGTGCTGGTAATCGAATTTACGGCGCCTATCTGGATCGCCCTTTGGATTAAATATGTGCGTAAGGTTTTTGTACCCAACTCAATGTGGGGAGCGATTGCACTTTCTTTGCTTGGTTTGATGATGTTAGCACAAGTGTGGAAGGGGCTGACTTTAGATGCAATTGGTTTGTTGGGCTGCATCCTTAGTGCTTTTGCATTAACTGCATATTTTCTTGTTGGTAAATCTTTTGGTAACACTCGTTCTGCGATGTCATTAACTGTCTGGGGCTTTGCAACATCATCTATTGCATGGATGGTAACAATGCCGGTGTGGAAGTTTCCATTTGATGTTTTTACAATCGATATGAATCTTCGTGGAATCTTTGAAGGAAGTTTCTT
This sequence comes from Actinomycetota bacterium, assembly GCA_009702925.1. GTDB lineage: Bacteria > Actinomycetota > Actinomycetes > Nanopelagicales > Nanopelagicaceae > Planktophila. The sequence goes on along the minus strand of WLHC01000024.1, from coordinate 2,761 downwards.
GCCTGGTTGGGCTTTGCTTTTATGGATTATTACGATGGGAACAATCGTTCCCTACCTACTTGTTATCTCTGGGCTTCGTCGCTTATCTGCTTCAACTTCTAGTGTTATAGGAATGCTGGAGCCAGTAATGGCGGGAATCTTTGCGTGGATCTGGCTTAATCAAAGTTGGAATGCAATTCAGTTAACTGGCGGGCTTATTGTGTTGATCGGGATTTATATCGCCGATCGTGCTCGCTCAGAAGTGGACTAAGAGCCGAAGTTATCTTCGGTAGGAGTATTTGTTTGTTCACGGCCCTGCGTCCAGTCTTGTCCGCCGCCAGGATTTTGAGGCATATCAAAGAAGCGCGCATAGTGAAGTTGGGCAGAGACTGTAATTGTCTTTGTTGGTCCGTTACGGTGCTTAGCAACAATCAAATCTGCCTCACCAGTTCTGTTTTGTGAGTCATACATATCATCACGGTGCAACATGATGACAACGTCTGCATCCTGTTCGATAGAGCCAGATTCACGTAAATCAGAGAGCATTGGTCTCTTATCTGTTCTTTGCTCTGGTCCACGATTTAGCTGTGAGATAGCAATTACTGGAATGTTTAACTCTTTAGCCATCAACTTTAATTGACGTGAAAACTCGGATACTTCTTGCTGGCGGTTTTCTACTTTTTTACCGCTGCTCATCAGCTGTAAGTAGTCGATCACAATAAGTTTTAGATCATGACGCTGTTTTAGGCGGCGGGCTTTTGCACGAATCTCCATCATGGAAAGATTGGGAGAGTCATCAATAAACAAAGGTGCTTCAGAGATCTCACCCATGCGGCGTGCAAGACGTGACCACTCATCATCAGATAATGATCCTGCTCGAATATTGTTAAGGCCAACGCGTGCTTCGGCAGACAACATACGCATTGTGATTTCACTCTTTGACATTTCTAGAGAGAAGATGACTGAGGTTAATCCATCATGAATGGATGCATGACGCGCGATATCTAATCCCAGCGTTGACTTACCCATTGCAGGACGTGCAGCAAGAATAATCATGTTACCTGGGTGCAAACCATGGGTGAGTTGATCAAGATCTTTAAACCCAGTCTTAACGCCTTCGACACCAATTCCCTTTGAGATTGCTTCGATCTCATCTAAGGCCTGTGGCAGCAATGTAGAAAGTTGCACGTAATCTTCTGAAGAACGGCGTTCGGTAACTGCATAAACCTCTGCCTGTGCCAAGTCGACCATCTCATCGACTTCACCTTCGGTTGTATATCCGTACTGAACAATCTTTGTTCCAGCCTCTACCAACCGGCGCATGATTGCATGCTCGCGAACAATCTTTGCGTAGTAACCAGCATTTGCTGCAGTTGGAACAGAAGAAATTAGTGTGTGCAGATATGGAGCACCACCAGCTCTGGCAATATCTCCGCGCTTTGTCAGTTCGGCAGAGACTGTTACAGCATCTGCTGGTTCGCCGCGACCGTATAAATCAATAATTGCATCGTAGATAAGTTCATGTGCTGGACGATAAAAATCGCGTTCTCTAATTACTTCAATAACATCTGCGATTGCATCTTTAGATAACAACATTCCGCCGAGAACTGATTGCTCTGCAATTAAATCTTGTGGTGGTGTGCGTTCAAACTCTGCGCCCACTGAATTTAAATTGGGATCGCGAGGAGCGCGGTTATTGGGAAATTCAGCGATACTCATATAGCTAACCTCCCACTAGGTACTGACAAATCGGGTACTGACACAGGCTTTGCACATCTAATTCATCCTGAAAACTCTCAGAAACAAAGAGTTTTCAGAGTGATTACGAAGGGTTAGCCCCGTGCTCAACTGAGCGTAATTTTATTGTTTCCATCTGTTGCAAGCGAGAAAGCATCTTTAGCTATGGGGATAAAGGTGTGCATAAGTAGGTGGATAACTGCATATTCCTGTGTAGGAAGCGGTGGATGCATTGTGTATAACAACGGGTGCTCCCTCTCAGTTGCTCCAAAGGCGCAGGTCAGAGGCGATATCTATACACACAAGGCTGTGGAGCAAAGTATTTTGGTGAGTATCAGTTGGTGAGATTATTAAAAAACCCGCCGTGTAATGCGGCGGGTTTTTTAATTGAACTAATGTGATAGTTCTAGTGAGGGATCGTACTTACTTGTCAGCTACGACCTTAACTGAAAGCTTTGCAACAATGTTGTGACCAAGTGAGATCTTTACATCGTGATCGCCAAGCTTTTTGATATGGCCTTTAGTACTGATCGCATGGCGATCAATATCAAGGCCTGTTACAGACTTAATGGCCTGTGCAAGATCTTTGTCTGTTACTGAACCAAAGAGTGCGCCCTTTGCGCCAACCTTTACTTTAGAGACAACTGATGCTGATTCAAGCTTTGCCTTAATCTCTTTTGCGTGATCGATATCGCGAACTTCGCGTGCTGAACGTGCACGGCGGATTCCCTCGATCTGTTTTTCTCCGCCCTGTGTCCATGCAATTGCATTTCCACGAGGAAGTAGGAAGTTACGGGCAAAACCATCTTTAACATTTACAACATCTCCTGCAGTGCCTAGGCCTGCAACTTCACGAGTAAGGATGAGTTTCATAGTCGCATCCTCCTTATCGTGCTGAAGATGTGTAAGGAAGTAGAGCTACTTCGCGGCTGTTTTTTACGGCTGTAGAGATTGAGCGTTGGTGCTGTGTGCATGCACCAGTTACTCGGCGAGCGCGGATTTTGCCGCGATCAGAGATGTACTTGCGAAGGGTCGCAATATCTTT
>WLHC01000023.1 GCA_009702925.1 Actinomycetota bacterium | reverse complement strand
TGAATCACTTCTAAAGGCTGCTGCTCGCTCCTTTAGAGCCAGATATGTTCGCATGTTTGCTGATGCAGACTCCCACACACCCTTATCGTTTTCAGTACGTGCAGGCTTGTAGTCAAAGTGCTTTGGTCCGGAATAGTTATAGCGCTCCAAAAGATCAACTAAGAAAAAGGCTGACTTGAGATCGCCATGACCAAAGACTAAATCTTGATCAAACTTTGGACCATGCTGACCATTGAGATCGATATGGAAAAGCTTTTTATGCCAAAGAGCTTGAGCAATACCATGAACAAAGTTAAGGCCAGCCATCTGTTCGTGACCAACTTCTGGATTTAAGCCCACTAACTCTGGTCGATCCAGAGAGTTAATAAAAGCAAGAGCATGGCCAATCGTTGGCAAGAAAATATCTCCGCGTGGCTCATTTGGCTTTGGTTCAATTGCAAATTTAATATCATATCCATTATCAGTAACAAACTCACCAAGAGTATTGAATGCTTCTCTAAAGCGATCTAGAGCAACGTATGCATCTTTGGCACCATCAGATTCTGCTCCTTCGCGTCCACCCCAACAAACATATGTAGTTGCGCCGAGTTCAACTGCAAGTTCAATATTTTTCATTACTTTTCGGATTGCATAGCGGCGAATATCTTTGTCGTTAGATGTAAAGGCGCCATCCTTAAAAACAGGATGTGTAAATAAGTTAGTAGTTGCCATTGGAACTTTCATTCCAGTATCAGAAAGAGCTTTCTTGAAACGATCTATATGAGTGCGACGAGAAGAATCATCACTACCAAAAGGAATCAAATCGTCATCATGAAATGTCACACCATAGGCACCTCGTTCGGCTAGTTCGTTGACAGTTCGAACTGGGTCTAATGCATCGCGAGTTGCATCACCGAAAGGGTCGCGTGCCTGCCAACCTACAGTCCAAAGTCCGAAGGTGAACTTATCTGCAGGCGTTGGTTTCAATGTCATGAGGGCAAACCTTTCGATTTATGAGCCGTTTTGGCAACACGCATAACTTACCTCTAATCTTGTCCCCTATCCATACTGGTGCTAAAACATTTAGTCATGGGTTTGCGGGAGTGGTGAAATGGCAGACACGCAGGTCTTAGGAACCTGTGTCTTCGGACGTGCGGGTTCAAGTCCCGCCTCCCGCACACAATTACTTCTATATTGCTTCTATTCGGTTGAATCATTTGTAGGGGCATAAAAAAATAGGAAACATCTGCACAAAAAAAGCAATGTTGTTGAGAAAGTAGAACAAAACATGGCAAAGAAATCACCGGCCAAAATTAAAAAACTTGCCGCAGAGGCCAAGCGCGATGCAGCTGCCAAACGTGAATTGAAAAAAGTATCAACAGAGATAGTCAGTAAAAGTAGTACCGGCGAATTAGATCGTTATGAATCCCTTGATGGCGCTTGGCGCCAGATTGGACTTGCTGCACCAGCAAGACGAGCACTTATTGATGAAGGCTTATTTGAATTAAGTGATCTTCGAAAGATGTCTCTTGCGGCGCTAAAAGATCTCCATGGGATGGGACCAAATGCAGTTCGAATTCTTATTACAGAAATGAAGAAAATCGATCTAGCTTTCAGAAAATAGTTTCCCGATATTTGCTTTCGCAAAGCAGTTGCAAGGCAGTTGCAAATAAGTTGCAAGTTCTGTGACGGTTTAAGCGAAGCTTAGATCGAATGACAATCTCTCTTGAACTTTTCATTTGTCAGATATGGGCTATGATTTTCCTGTTCACGAGTCCTATGTTTTAGCCCCGGCTTAGTAGGCGGCAACCCTCCAACGCGGTGGGGTGCTCCGGGTGACGAACTGGTCAGGAAACTGATAAGCGCGGTATCACAAATTTAAGTGACTCAATTTAGTGACTTAAAAAAGACATACCAACGTTTACAAACTCCTGACACCTACTGCGATGGAGAGAATTAATGTCAAACAACTGGTCCTTTGAAACACTACAAATTCATGCGGGGCAAACTCCCGATCCAACTACTGGAGCGCGAGCACTACCTCTGTATCAAACAACGGCTTATCAATTTCGAGATACTAAACATGCAGCTGACTTATTCTCTTTAGCCGAGCTAGGAAACATTTACACCCGCATCATGAATCCAACCCAAGATGCCGTAGAACAAAGAATTGCAGCACTTGAAGGTGGAGTAGCAGCTCTTTTGCTTGCCTCAGGGTCGGCTGCGACTGCCTTTGCAATTATGAACATCGCTGAGGCTGGCGATCACATTGTCTCGAGCCCAAGCCTCTATGGCGGCACATACAATTTATTTCACTACACACTTCCAAAGTTTGGAATTGACGTAACGTTCGTCAAAGATCCCGCTGACCCACAATCCTGGCGAGATGCTGTGAAGCCAAATACAAAGGCATTTTTTGGTGAGACGATTGCTAACCCAAAGAATGAAATTTTAGATATCAAAACAGTTGCTGACATCGCGCACGAAGTAGGAGTTCCGCTGATCGTTGATAACACTGTTGCTACACCGTACTTGATCAAACCAATTGAATTTGGCGCAGATGTTGTCATTCACTCTGCAACTAAATTCTTGTCAGGTCATGGAAACGCTGTAGTTGGCGCAATTGTCGATGCTGGAACCTTTGATTACGCAAAGTACCCTGATAAATACAAGGGCTTTAATCAACCAGACCCAAGTTACAACGGAATTGTCTACTCACAGGCCTTGGGCGTTGGCTCTGCATTTGGTGCAAACCTTTCTTATATCTTTAAGATTCGCTTGCAGTTGCTGCGAGATATCGGTGCTGCAGTGGCTCCATTTAACGCATGGTTACTTGCCCAAGGTTTAGAGACTTTAAGTCTTCGCATTGAACGCCACGTTGAGAATGCAAAAGCTATAGCGACCTGGTTAGAAGCACACCCAAGTGTTGAGAAAGTGAACTATGCAGCTCTTGCTTCATCACCTTGGAATGCGTTGGCTAAGAAGTACTCACCAAAGGGACCAGGCGCTGTTCTTTCTTTCGAACTCAAAGGTGGAGTCGAAGCTGGTAGAAAGTTTGTGGAATCACTCAATCTCTTCTCACATGTTGCCAATATCGGCGATGTTAGATCGTTAGTGATTCATCCGGCAACAACTACACACTCACAACTTTCAGGTGATGAACAGTTGGCTGCAGGTGTAACACCTGGCCTTGTGCGATTGAGTCTAGGGTTAGAAAACATTGACGATCTCAAAGCAGACCTTGAAATTGGTTTTGCTGCCGCTAAATAATCAAGAAGCGTTGATTCTTAACGAATTAACAATAGTAAGTTGTAGATGAGCCAAGCTGGTCCGGTTGCTGATGTCCTAGAGCCGGGCCAGTTTCGCCTTTTTGACTGATCTAATTGCGCATTGCTAATTACTAAAGGCGTAAGCGATCAGTAAGATTCCCATTACGGCAGATAGGGCCTTAACCTCGCGTCTAGCAAGAACTTTAAGTGCTGATGGAATAAATGTTGCGGCCAAGAAAATCGCACCTGGCCCAAAAATCATTGCACTTCTGCCCAGAACATCTGGCTCTCCCCATTGGTAGCGTAAATTGATGAGGCCGCAGGCAAAGAGCGTGTAGCTACCTAACCGATAATTATGTATCCAGTTTTTGTCCATGCATTTAGTCTAAGAAAGCAAACAGGGGCGCCGCTTTCGCGACACCCCTGTTTTAAAGGATATTTACTAAGAAATATCACTAATCAAAGATTAGTGATCGTCCTTCATTCCTTCTGCAGCTGACTTCATCTTTGCGATCTTCAGAATTGTTAGACCGAATACGCACTTTGCCAAGATGTCTGCAATTGTGTATCCAACTTGAACGTATACGAACTGGTTCGCTGTTGGATCTCCTGCACCCATTCCAAGAATGTATGCAATTGGATAAACGCCCCATGTTGCGATTAATAGCAAACGTAGGCGACCAATTGTCTCTGCAACGCCAGCTGGCTGACGATCGAGTGACTTACCAAGCTCTACGAATAGTACGTAGAGGATGTAGATGAATGGAAGTGTTGAAAGGACACCGTATAGAACCTGAGTGTTCTGATCGCTTGAGATTTCACCTGGGTATCCAAGTGCGATCATTGCAGCTGATGCTGGAACAAGGCGCATGATAAGTGAACGTGAAACTTCCTTTGCAAGTGCTAGAACTGCAATAACTTCTACAAGTAGAAGAGGCACAGTCAATAGCCAGTCAACGTAGCGGTATGCCTCGTTGAATGCATCCTGTGAACCATCTAGGAGAACTTTTCCGCCTTCAGATGCATGCTTGAATGAATCAAAAATGCGTAGGTAGTGGTAGCCGGCAATGAAAGTAACCATTGAAGACATAACTAGCGCTGTGCGGTATTTTGCAAGAACTCTTGGCTGAGAAACTAATGTGTAAACAGTAGTTGCGAGCATAGAGATCAAACCAAGTGAGAACACGTTGTAAACGAGGTTCCATTGGTTGGTATCTAGTTGAACCATTTATTTATTCCTCCATGAGGATCATATTCATAGGCCATTCGACCCCTGAAACCATTGCCCATAAGGAGTCCTCGAGGAGCCCCTTCGATCAACGACATAGAAATTATGCATCAACTTGGATGAAATAACCTCATTAAATTCTCACTTTTGTGATGATTTTTTACCATCCCATGGGAATTTGAGCGTGTCTGGTGATGCAGATTTGTTTCTTCACCCCGAATTCACCCTCAAGGTTATGGGTGCAAATCGCATACCCAGCCGGCATGCCCCAGGCGTATGGTTAGCAGATGAATCAAGTGGCGGTGCCAAAACTGCGTGGTTGGTTCCACTTGGGTGCAACGCCAATCGTCATCATTGCATCACTCGTCTTGTTTATTTTGAGTAAGGAATCACTTAAGTTCGCTGTCTCGATTTATGCAGCTACGGCCATCATGCTCTTTAGTGTCTCGGCCATCTACCACCGCGTACCTTGGGTTCCCACAAAAAAAATGATGTGGCGTCGCTGGGATCATGCCAACATCAACTTGCTCATTGCAGGTACCTATACTCCATTTGCTGTTGCGCTGTTAGAAGGACGCGAAAGAAATGTTCTGCTTTTGATCGTTTGGTGTGGCGCGCTCTTCGGCGTTGGACTACGGGTTTTTTGGATCAATGCTCCGCGTTGGCTTTACGTTGGCAACTACTTACTTCTCGGTTGGGTTGCAGTGGCCTATACCCCTGCCCTTTATCGAGAGGGTGGTTTATGGGTGTTACTTCCTATTCTCATTGGCGGACTTTTTTACACAGTAGGTGCAATTTTTTATGCGCTCAAGCGACCAGGGCGCAGTGCAAAATACTTCGGGTTTCATGAACTTTTTCACGTTTTTGTGCTTGCCGCTTGGATCTCTCAGTACGTAGCGATCTCAGTCGCGATTTATAGTAACTAAGGGCGATTTACAGTAACTAGGGTGGTGCCCTAACCTAGGGCTCTAAATAACTGAGTAATGGGGTCAAAAGATGGCAGAAAAGAAGAATTTTCTCGGTTGGGTTGGTTTTACAGGCGACGATGACAATTCAAACACGCCTTCCACATCATCTGTAGATCGTATTCGTGAACTTGAAGCGCAAATTGCTGATTTAAAGTCTCGCCGTGACATTACTGGACTAACTCGCGAAGAGTTTGAAATTCTTGCGACAGAGACTGCGATGTCGATGATTAAATCGGCACAGGCTCGCGAAAGCAAAGCCCAAGCAGCGGCTTCACGTTTGATTTCAGAGACCACGCGTGCAACAAAAGAAGAACTTGCCTCGGCAGATCAAAAAGCCCGATCCATTCTTAGTAGCGCAGAATCACGCGGAAGAAAATACATTCAAACTGCAGAAGCTGAAGCAGAAGAAAAGGTAGCTGAAGCAGAAACCGAAGCTGAGGAGATCCTAGAAAAAAGCAAGCGTGAAGTTACTGCTCTTGCTTACGCTGCAAAGCGCGAAGGTGAACGAATCATCTCAACTGCAACTGGAGAGATTACAAACTATCGCCAATGGCTAAATGGGGCGATCGCAGAAGCAGAACGGTTGTACCGAATTCAAAAGCAGGCGCTAGATTCAGCTGAGTCGTCTATTCAACAATCTCGAAATCGATTAGATGGTGCCTTCCAAAAATTAGAAGAATTACAAAAAAGTATTTTGGAAAATCTCAATCCAAACGACACTCTGATTAATTCAGGACCTCTGAGGGTTTCCAGTCAGAGAACACAATCAGCATTGGTAGCTCCAAAGGGATCGGCTAAAAAAACAGCCAAGAAATCTGCTAGTCAAGGTTCTAAAAAGAAAACCACGAAGAAATAATTTGAGCGTTTACCTTTAACCACTCTTAAATTATGTCTACGTCCCGGGGAATTCGACATGTCCCTGCAATAGATGGATTACGTGCAGTCGCCGTAATTGCAGTAATTTTGTATCACCTTGATTTTTCATGGATACCTGGTGGCTTTCTAGGTGTAGATCTATTTTTTGTAATTTCGGGCTATGTAATTACGCGGCTACTTTTAGATTCAATTCAACGAAGTGGCGGATTAGATCTTCGCGCTTTTTACGCCGCACGTTTTCGGCGCTTACTTCCTCCACTTCTATTCATGATTTTTGTGACAACAATTATCGTAGGTTTTTGGGCCCCAGACACGATGCGACGATTCTTGGGTGATGCTCCCTTTGCAGTTTCCGGAGCAATGAATTGGTGGTTAATCTTTCGCGAAACTGACTATTTTGAAGCAATCGGCAGGCCTGCACTATTGCAACACACTTGGTCATTGGGAGTTGAAGCGCAGTTTTATGTGGTGTGGCCACTGATTCTACTGTTGGTACTTCGTTACTTTGGAAAGAAAAGAATCCCTTTTGCCGCACTTTTAATTGCTATTACCTCAGGTATAACTCTTCTCATTGTTTCACTTCAAGTAGATGGATCCGATGCATCAAAAGTTAGCCATGTTTACTTTGGAACCGATACTCACAGTATTGGCTTATTTTTAGGTGCTGCACTTGCAGTTAGCTGGATTCCTCAAAATCTGCAGGAAACAGTTTCTAGAAGAGCTCAAGATTTCATTGATGGCATTGGAGTTTTCGGATTTCTTGGAATCATCGCTGCATTCCTATTTATTGATGCCTCAGATCCAACCTTGTACAAAATTGCATTCCCTTTAGCGGGTATTTTTGGCGTGGCAATTCTTGTTTCAATAGTTCATCCCGCTTCACGATTTGCCCCGATTTTAAGCACTAAACCCTTTATCTGGATTGGCGAACGTTCATATGCAATCTACTTGTGGCACTGGGTAATTTTTCAAATCACCAGACCAGAGTATGACCTTGAGGGTTCTACATGGGCGCTCTATGCATTAAGGGTTCTGCTTGTCTTTGCTTTGGCCGATATTTCATTGCGTCTTGTGGAGCTACCGGTTAGAACTGGTTTGATTGACTATTGGTTCAAAGGAATGAAGTATCGAACTAAACGAGTTCAAATTCGACAAAAAATCACAGTCGGATTGATCATTCTTTTCATTTTGGGTTCAAGTTCTACTGTTGCGGTTCGAGCAATTGCAACAGGTGATGCGCAGTTAAATGAACTTAAAAAACAGATAGAACAACCATTTATTCCTCCCACACTCGACGAAGATGGATTGTGGGTGACTGGAGATTCAGTCATTCTCGGAATTAGGTCCGAGCTTGATTTGGTGCAAAATATCGGTCTAATTAATGCACGCGTTGGGCGTCAAGCATCCGAGCTGTTAGATGAAATCCGACGAGATAAAGAGAAAATGTCTGAAGCGACAGTCATCTTTAATCTTGGAAACAACAATAAACTAACTGAAGAACAAGTCTCGTTGATTTTTGAAGAGTTGGCAGAACAACCAAAAATTATTGTCGTTAATGCCGCAGTTCCACGATCTTGGCTTGCAGACAATAATGCATTGATTAAAAAGTATGCTGACCTCTACTCTGCGCGTTTAGTAGATTGGGAAAGCATTTCTGCAGATCATCCAGAGTACTTTGCACCAGATGGAGTTCACTTAGTTCCTGCTGGTGCTCGAGCATATGTTGATGCAATATCTGCATTACTTTGAATATTATTTTGACAAAAAAATTCTCCCACCGGATCGGTGGGAGAATTTTCTATATTTAATTACTTACTTGAACTCTCCAGGAATTCCGAAGACAGTTGCAGAAGCAACCTGTCCGTCAGAGTAAACAGATGAGACGCGGAACTGTGTCCACCCTGTACTTCCTGATTTAGTAACTTCCTGGCTCAATTGGTCGGCTGGAACTTCAGCAATTGCTGACCAATCTCCTGATCCGTTTGCACGAATCTCAACTTTAAATCCTGTTAAGCCATCCACTGCCATTGGCGCGATCCAACGTAGCAATAGGCCAGTTGCGCGAGGAAGTGCAACAAACTTTGTTGGTGCTTCAACGGCACTAACAGCAGCTCCATTTGTCTCTGTTGGAGTTGGTGTTGCTGATTCTGTCGGTGTTGCTGACTCAGTTGGCATTGCAGATTCTGTTGGTGTTGGAGCTGCATCATTGTCAGAACTTGATGAATTAGCCCAAACTATTGCTGCAAGTGCAACGATTCCAATTATGACAATCCAAACTGTATTAGCCGATGTTGATTGTTTTGGCTTTGCGACAGGCTTTGGAGCAAATGTTGCTGCAGGAGCATCTACACGAGGAGCTGTTCTTGCTGATGAAATTGGCACTGGTGGAACTGAATATCGGCTTGCACTCTTTCTTGCGGCTGACTTCTTTGTTGTTGATTTCTTTGTAGCGCGCTTAGCAGGTGCTTTCTTGGCAGCTTTCTTTGCGGTCTTTTTAACCGCACTCTTTTTTGCTACAGATTTCTTAACTGTCTTCTTTTTAGCAGCTGATTTTTTTACTGCAGATTTTTTAACTGATGATTTCTTTGCAGTTTTTTTTGCGGTCTTCTTAACGGCCACGGTAACTCCTTGGATTGTATGTTGTACGTAAATAAAGCTATTTGATGGGTAAAGGTTACCTTAGGGTGGCTAGCAATTGAATCACATGAGGTGCGATTGAACGGAGTGATTTTCCGCGATGGCTGACTAAATCCTTCTCTTCTGCGCTCATTTGTGCACTTGAGATGGCAAGGCCTTTTGGCTGAAAAATAGGATCATATCCAAATCCATTTGCACCTACGGCTGAACGCAAAATGGATCCATCAAACCTACCTTCGGCCACATGCTCACGGCCATCGGGTAAAACCAATGAAGCTACACAAAGAAAGTGTGCTCCTCGTTTTTCTTCTGGTACATCTTTTAATTGTTCAAGAACTTTCTCTAGATTTGCTTGGTCATCTCCGTGTTTACCGGCCCATCGTGCTGAGAAAATTCCAGGTGCACCACCGAGCGCATCAATGCATAACCCTGAATCATCAGCAATTGCTGGTAACCCAGTTGCCTCAGAGGTATAGCGCGCCTTTAGAAGTGAGTTCTCCTCAAAAGTTGAACCTGTTTCTTCGACATCAATTAGTTCTGGAAACTGATTTACACTAATTAGTTCCACTGCTCCAGGGGCAATCTCTTCAAGTATTCGTCGAAACTCAATAATTTTTCCTGAGTTACGTGTAGCCAGAACAAGTTTCTGTGACATTAAAGTTTAAGTGCAGCCTTTTGCATTGCCGTTAATGTTTTACAGCCATCAACTGCCAAATCAAGTAATTGATTGAGAAGCGCCCGATCAAATGGCTCACCTTCTGCAGTACCTTGAACTTCAATGAAGCGTCCATCTCCTGCAACCACAACATTCATATCTGTTCCTGCGCGAACATCTTCTTCGTAGCAAAGGTCTAACATCGGTTTTCCATCAATTATTCCAACACTAACTGCGGCAACAGTGTCGTTAAGTGGCTTTGCGTTTTCCTTGATGTGACCTTGTGACTTTGCCCAATTTATTGCATCTTCAAGTGCTACATACGCACCAGTTATTGCTGCAGTGCGAGTTCCTCCATCGGCCTGTAAAACATCACAATCAATAACAATAGTATTTTCACCAAGCTCTTTCATATTCACCACTGCTCGAAGTGATCGACCAACTAAACGTGAGATCTCTTGGGTGCGGCCACCTAGTTTTCCTTTTACGCTTTCGCGATCTGAACGAGTGTGTGTTGCTCGAGGTAACATCGAATATTCAGAAGTTACCCATCCATTGCCACTGTCTTTAAGCCAACGAGGAACTCCTGGTGAAAAAGATGCAACACATAGGACTCGTGTTTTCCCAAATTCAACTAGAACTGAACCTTCTGCATGGTCTAGCCAACCACGTGTGAATTTAATTTCTCTTAAGTCATTTATAGCGCGACCGTCATTGCGTGACATGTAAGGCTCCTTTTTGGTTGAGGGCGTAAATTACAGTGATTGGTGTTCGACTTTAGTAACTTCGGGACCTAGGAAACGTCGTGCCAAGGTTTCGAATGCCTTTGCATCACCGGTTGCTAAGAATCTATGTGTAGGGACAGAAGTAGATTGTGGCCTTAGTGCATTATTTTCAACTAATGTTCGATACAGATCTTTTGCAGTTTCTTCTGCGCTTGAAACCAATGTGACGTTTTCACCCATAACGTAAGAGATAACACCAGTTAATAATGGATAGTGAGTGCAACCCAAAACTAAAGTATCTACCTCAGATTTCATGATTGGCTCTAAGTATTTCTGTGCGACTTTAGTGATTGCTTCACCTGATGTTTCACCACGCTCTACAAACTCTACAAAGAGAGGACAAGCTGCAGAAGTGATTTGCAACTGAGGGGCTGCGGCGAATGCATCTAAATAGGCTTTTGAATCAATTGTCGCTTGGGTTCCAATTACTCCGATTCGTCCAGAGCGAGTGGCTGCCACTGCTCTTCGAACTGCAGGTTGAATCACTTCAATTACAGGAATCGAATAACGCTCACGGGCATCACGTAACATGGCAGCAGATGCTGTATTGCATGCAATCACAATAGCCTTCACACCTTGATCGATTAAAAAATCCATAGTCTCAAGAGCAAACTCCCGAACTTCAGAGAGAGGACGTGGTCCATAAGGTCCGCGGGCTGTATCACCAATGTAAAGAGTGGACTCATTAGGTAACTGGTCTAAGACTGCCCGTGCAACAGTTAGTCCACCAACTCCCGAATCAAAAATTCCAATAGCAGCATCACTCACAGGGTTAGCCTACCTTGAACTTTAAATCTATTGGGATCCATCCATTACTGCTTCAAGCAAACTTTCTTGTAGCCAGCCAAGCCAGCCATACACCGCATAAACACCATGCATTGGGTCATCCGGTGCTAATAGTTGCAATTCCTCTGGTGAGTTTTCTTCAACTTTTAATCTAACACCCAAAGCTAATCGAACATCATTTATCGCACCGAGCCAATCATTTGCTCCATCACGATCTATTTCGACAACACCATCAATGGCAGCAATTAGATTTGATCTCATGGCCATTGCATGTCCTTGTTTTTTTTGCCTCAAAGTTGATTCGGTATATCTTCGAAACTCTGAAGCATCAACTTGATCAGAATATGCATTTGGTAGTAGTCGTAATAAAACTTCATCTTCGGGTGGTGTGTCATGTGAAGTTATTCCAACCATCACAGCCAAAGGATCATCGCTCTGGTGGTCGATACGTTCTGCCAAGAGTTCGATAATCTGTTCTGAAAGATTTGTTAAAACGTCACGCTCCGATTCAGAAAAATTAGCGATAAAAGCATGATCTCCATGAGGATAAAAACCCTTTTGGGGATCAGACATTACTGTTGGTCTCCACGTTGAAGAGTTGCCCACAATCCAAATTCATGAATACGAGCTACATCGCGTTCCATCTCTTCACGGCTACCAGTTGAAACTACAGCCTTACCTTCTGTATGAATTTTCATCATTAGTTCAGTGGCTTTTTCTTTACTATAGCCAAAAAGCTCCATGAGTACATATGTTACATAGGTCATTAAATTCACGGGATCATCCCAAACAATTGTTATCCAGGGAACATCACCATTAAAAATTGCCCGAAGTTCTTCTTCAACTTTTTCGTTAACTTTGACCATGGCTATCGAATTATAATCGCAAAGGTTTCTGAAGTAACCTCAGCACCCACTTGTACGCGCAAAGTGACTATTCCTCGATTATTTTCTACTGAGCTGAAAGTGATAACTCCACTGGCATCTGAAGGTATTGGCGCTCCAACGTTCTGCCACTTTCCACTTACATACTTTTGTAGCACGGCAGATTTTCCTGCGACTTGTGGGAGAAGCTGTGCCTTTATCGTGAAAGACTCAGCTCTTGAAGCAGAGTTTGGTCGATCAATTAGAATCTTGCTCTTTACAGCAACAACCTGCTCAGGGGTCATTGACTCTGTTCGTTCCCAAGTAGCAAGAGTTGTCAATCGGATTCCAGCCGAACTTGCCAAAGTTATCGGCGTATTAACCGAACCATTTGCATCGGTTACTAACTCTGCAACTTTTGTCCAAACTCCTTCGCGGTTAATCTCTAGTGCAACTGGTAGACCAACAATTGGGGACTTATCTTTGAGTGTAAATAATCCACTGACTGTGAATTGATCAGCATAGAAAATTGAACCTTGAGTAACACCCGATAAACTCATCGTTGAAACCACTGTATCTGGCGCCATTGCTAAAGCGGCATTTCTCATCTCATTTGTTGATGATTGATCTTCCATACCAAGTGTCCAAAGCGCAGCTCCGCCCAGTCTGTACTTTGCAACTAATGCCATTCTTTCTGCATAACTTCGAGAATTCTGATACCAAACAGTACGATTAACGTTGCAAGTAGTTGATGCACCATCTGCAGTTACACCATTGTAGGTCTGTGTATATGAATAGGTTGCTTCACTTACAGTTGCATCAAACACAGGATTGGCATTATCGATTGCAGCTTTTCTTTCGGCATTAACCATCAAAAATGTTGCGGCCTTTGCACCTGCCTTAAGTCCGGGTGGTGCCGATATAGGACATTTACCCTGTACTGCTGTGATCCAATCTCGACCATAACCCGGTAAGCCAACATAAACTTTTGATGAAGGCATGATGCTGATTGCATATCTAATAGTTTTATCAACCCATGCGA
>WLHC01000022.1 GCA_009702925.1 Actinomycetota bacterium | reverse complement strand
AGAAGTAGCCAGGGCGATCAAGGGCAACACCTCCTGCCATTATTTTTGCATGAGATGGAGCCTTGGCAACGAGTTCGCTGACTCTTGCTAACTGATTGGCATTATTGACTGGTCCAAGAAATACATCCTTATCAGCAGGTGCACCGATTACTACAGCCTTTGCCTGTTCGGTTAAAAGGTGCACAAACTCGTCATAAACAGATTCTTGAACAATCACACGAGTTGCTGCAGTGCAGTCCTGACCAGAGTTGAAATAACCTGCAACTGCAATTGCCTCGGCTGCTGCTGCCAAATCTGCATCAGCAAATACAACCACTGGTGCTTTTCCACCTAATTCAAGGTGTACGCGTTTTACCTGTTTTGCTGCAGATTCTGCAACCTGTATTCCTGCACCAACAGATCCTGTAATTGAAACCATGTCAGGTCGTTTGTGATTTACCAGGGATGCGCCTGTCTCACGCTCACCGCAAATAACGTTAAATACTCCTGCAGGCAAAAACTCTGACATTAAATTAGCCATCCACACAGTTGAAGCAGGTGTTGTATCACTTGGTTTTAAGACAACTGTGTTTCCAGCGGCAATCGCCGGTGCCCATTTCCACACAGCCATCATCATTGGATAGTTCCACGGAGTGACCTGACCAATAACTCCAACTGGTTCGCGGCGAATCATAGAAGTCATTCCAGGCATGTATTCGCCAGCTGATTTACCTTCAAGATTTCTTGCTGCTCCTGCAAAGAAACGAATCTGATCAACCATTGGTGGAACTTCTTCAGATGTTGTTAGAGAAATAGGTTTGCCCGTGTTTTCAACTTCGATTGCGATGATCTCTTCTGCGCGATCTTCAATAGCATCTGCAATCTTTAGTAATGCACGTTGGCGGGTAGAAGGTGTGGAATCACGCCAATGCGCAAAAGCATCATCGGCTGCTTTAAATGCTGCATCTACATCTGCAGCATTTGATTTAGGAGCAGTCGCAAAGGCCGTGCCAGTTGCAGGATTGATCAGGGTTGTTGACTCACCTGATTTTGATTCTACGGATTTTCCATTAATGAAGTTACTGAGCTTTTTCATGGGGCGAGCCTAGCAATTCGGGGGCTAACTCACTAGTGATCACTTTAAAATTAACTGGTAGAACTTCCCTTTTCGGCAGCGGCTAATTGACCACATGCCCCATCAATCTCACGGCCTCTGGTATCTCTTACCGTAACTGGCACGCCATAGCTTTCTAGAATTCGAACGAACTCGGCTTCATCCTCACGGCGAGATGCTGTCCACTTTGATCCAGGAGTGGGATTAAGTGGAATCAAATTAACGTGAGCATTTCTATTCTTCAGTAAACGTCCCAAAAGATCTGCGCGCCAGGATTGATCATTGATGTCTCGAATTAATGCATATTCAATGGAGTAGCGACGGCCAGTTTTCTTTTCATAAAGATCGGCAGCGGCCAAAACTTCTCGAATATTGAAACGATTGTTGATTGGAACCAATGTGTCTCGAAGTTCATCATCTGGTGTGTGTAATGAAACGGCCAGGGTGACAGAGATACCCTCTTCGGTCAGTTTCTCAATTCCGTTAACAAGACCAACAGTTGAAACAGTTATGGAGCGTGCACTAATACCTAACCCATCAGGGTTTGGATCAGTTATGTTTCTTACGGTTCGAATGACTGCGTTGTAGTTAGCAAGAGGTTCGCCCATTCCCATAAAGACAATATTGGATAATCTAGTCGGTCCACCAGGAAGTTCTCCGTTTGCACAGGCTCTAGCAGCTGCAACAATCTGTTCTGTAATTTCTCCTGCAGATAAGTTTCGAGTTAAACCAGCTTGGCCTGTGGCACAAAATGGACAGTTCATTCCGCACCCAGCTTGAGATGAGATGCATACAGTAACCCGGTCTGTGTATCGCATCAAAACACTCTCTACCAAAACCCCGTCATGTAGCTTCCA
Source organism: Actinomycetota bacterium (assembly GCA_009702925.1). Lineage (GTDB taxonomy): Bacteria > Actinomycetota > Actinomycetes > Nanopelagicales > Nanopelagicaceae > Planktophila. The sequence goes on along the minus strand of WLHC01000022.1, from coordinate 11,433 downwards.
TAAATCTTTTCGAGTCATTCCATTATCAGTTGTTCGTGTAGTTACAAGCTCTATCAACTTCGGCGTCAAAGCATCGGCAATACTTTGGCGTGAGTCTGCCGGAATATCACTCCAAAGCTGCGGATCATTAGATAAGTGTGAAAAATAATGTGTGGCAACCTGGCTTGCGCGATACCCAGGAAGGCCTAGCTCTTCGGCAAAGGCTTTTCGCTCGCTCGCTCCAAAATCAGCTAAATGCTTAGGTATCTCTTTACGTTGTACGGGTTCATCAAAAACAAGGTTGATCTCTGGGACTTTGCTGCTCATAGAAAATCTCTGACTAGCTCAAGTGCTAGCCACATTGCAGGGGCTGATAAAACTACTGAATCTAGGCGATCCAACATTCCACCATGTCCAGGTAGCAACGTTCCCATATCTTTCAAACTCAAATCTCTCTTCATTGCACTTTCAATGAGATCCCCGCAAGTTGCAGTGAAAACAATCATTAAGCCAACGACAATCCCTAACCACCACTGCATATCCATTATGTAATGGAAAGCCAGAGAACCACCGATGACCGTGAAGATTATTGACCCAATTAAACCCTCCCAGGTTTTCTTGGGAGAAATCTTTGGAACGAGTGGATGTTTACCAATGAGAACACCAACGACATAACCAAAGGTGTCGTTGCAACCTACCAAAACCATAAAGGTCATTACTTGTTGAAAACCATTATCTGGCCGGCCAAGCAAGATTAAAAAGCCAGCTAGAAAGGGAAGATAAAGAAGTGCGAAGACCGTGGCGGTTGCTTTTGCAACAAAACCCTCAGGTCCTTGAAGTAAGGCACGAATAAGAAGCAATGGCATAGCAACTGCAGTTGCCACTGCAAGTCCGCCTGATCCACCGTTCCAAGCAGCATAAGACAATGCGATGGAAGCTAGAACTAAACCATTAAATGAAACAGTTATTGCTCGAGCAGCGAATGCCCGTGTGATTTCCCGTGCACCCAAAATAATGGCTGTTGCCACTACACCCGCAAATATTACGCGCTCATATGAGAGAGCAAACCAGACCAAAGCAATCAGAGATAGACCAACGGCTATGGATGGCAGTAATTTTCGCCCAGCTTTTTTGTTGATTGCCTCGTTAATTGCATGAAGATCTGACATGGGAGCAAACTCCTTAAACTTCGAGGAGTTCAACCTCCTTGTGCTTGAGCATTTCGTCTATTTTTGCAACATGATCTGAAGTAACTTTTTCTAACTCTTTTTCCCCGCGAGCTAAATCATCTTTGCCTATGTCGCCATCTTTTTCTAACTTTTCCATGGCCTCTTTGGCAGTACGGCGAATATTTCGCATTGAAATTTTGGCATCTTCGGCCTTTGTCTTAACAACTTTTATAAACTCTTTGCGGCGTTCTTCCGTTAGCTGTGGAAAATTAACTCGGATAACGACTCCATCATTGCCTGGATTTACACCAAGGTCCGAACCACGAATTGCGTTTTCAATTGCAGCCATAGCGCCTTTATCAAAAGGTGCAATTATCGCCATGCGTGCCTCTGGAACCTGAATAGATGCCAATTGAGACAAAGCTGTATAGGTGCCGTAGTAATCGACCATGACTTTATTAAACAGAGATGGATGTGCTCGACCTGTGCGGATCGATGCAAAATCATCTTTTGCAACTTCGACCGCTTTGTTCATTTTGGTCTGTGCATCTGCCAGCGCACTTGCTACATCTGCCATTGTCTTTACTCCTCTAATTCTGAGCCGCTTATGCGACCAGAGTACCTATAGTTTCACCGCGCACAGCACGGGCGATATTTCCATTTTTCATTAAATCAAAGATGACGATAGGTAGTTTGTTCTCACGGCACAATGCAAAAGCTGCGGCATCTGCTACCGCTAAAGATTTCGATAAAACTTCATCATATGAAATGGATTCAAACTTGGTTGCCTTAGGATCTTTCTTTGGATCTGCGCTGTAGACACCATCAACGCCACTTTTTGCAAGAAGTAACGCTTCGGCGCCAATTTCTAGAGCGCGCTGGGCAGAGACTGTGTCAGTAGTAAAGAATGGCATTCCTGCACCTGCTCCAAAAATTACTACGCGCCCCTTTTCTAAATGTCTGATTGCTCGTAAGGGAATATATGGCTCCGCAACTTGACCCATTGTGATGGCAGTTTGAACGCGAGTTGCAACTCCCTCTTTTTCTAAGAAATCCTGCAAAGCAAGACAGTTCATTACTGTTCCGAGCATTCCCATGTAGTCGGCGCGAGAGCGATCCATTCCACGCTGAGATAACTCTGCGCCACGGAAGTAATTACCGCCTCCAACGACTATCGCAACTTGAACGCCAGAGCGAGCAACATCTGCGATTTGTTTTGCAATATCTTGAACGACATCGGGATCAACACCGATGCCTTTTTCTCCACCAAAAACTTCTCCAGAAAGTTTAAGGAGCACTCTTCGATACGTTCCTCTTGTACCGGGCATGAGTGCTCCTTAACTTCTAATTACTGGTTGTGGTTGTAAGTCTAAGTGATTAGGCCCAAACCTTATTGACCCACGCGGAAGCGATGGAATGCCTTAACGGCAGTTCCGGCCTCATCGAGGATTTGTTTAACAGTTTTCTTTGCATCCTTGGCGAAAGACTGTTCAATTAAGGAGACATCCTTAACAAAACCTGCGACGCGACCTTCGACGATCTTTGAAAGCGCAGCCTCAGGCTTACCCTCTTCGCGTGCAGTTTCTTCTGCAATTCGTCGCTCATTTTCGATCAAATCTGCTGGCACTTGCTCACGATTAACAAACTGTGGAGCAAATGCTGCAATGTGTTGAGCGATGTCTTTACCAACTTCTGCGGCATCTTTTACAAGTTCAACGAGGACTCCAACCTGTGGTGGAAGATCTGGACTTGTGCGGTGCAGATAAATTCCTACTGGAGAATCTTTTATAACTGCAATGCGACGAACTTCAATCTTCTCTCCCAATGTTGCATTTGCCTCATCGACAACTGATTGAACGGTTTTACCGTTACCCATAGTTGATGCAAGGAAGCTCTCTGTTGAATCTGACTGAGCGTTCTGCAAATGCGCAAGTAGCTCATCGGCCAATGCAATAAAGCGCTCACCCTTTGCTACGAAATCTGTTTCGCAGTTAAGTTCGAGCATTACACCGAGGTTTCCTTCTACTTTTGCAACAACGGCGCCATTTGAAGTTAAACGACCTTCGCGCTTTGTAACGCCCTTAAGTCCCTTAACTCGAATGATGTCGAGAGCTTTGTTGTAATCACCCTCGGCTTCATCTAAAGCTTTCTTGCAATCAAGCATTCCTGCTGCAGTTGCTTCGCGAAGCTTCTTTACATCTTCAGCTGTATAGGCTGCCAATTTATGCCTCCGGTGTTGTTGCTGTAGTGCTGTCCAAGATTTCTTTTTCCCAATCAGCTAACGGTTCCCCCGCAGCTACTGCTGCAGGTTGCTCAGTTTTTGCTTCTTCTTTTACGTTTGCAGAACGAGCCTTTAGGCCTGCTGCAATTGCATCAGTGATAACGCGTGTCAAAACATCAATTGATCGAATCGCATCGTCGTTACCAGGAATCTTGTAGTCAACCTCATCTGGATCACAGTTTGTATCCAAGATTGCTACAACTGGAATACCAAGTTTCTTAGCTTCCTGTACAGCAAGGTGCTCTTTCTTTGTATCTACGACCCAAATTGCTGAAGGCAGTTTGGTCATGTTACGGATTCCATCTAGGTTCTTAAATAGTTTTTCGCGCTCACGGCGAAGTACAAGAAGCTCTTTTTTGGTAAGAAGTAGGTCGTTCTTCTCTTCCATTGATTCAAGTTCTTTTAGGCGCTGGATTCGCTTGTAAACGGTTGGGAAATTAGTAAGCATTCCACCTAACCAGCGCTCAGTTACTGTTGGCATTCCAACGCGTGCTGCGTGCTCAAGAATTGGCATATGTGCCTGCTTCTTTGTTCCAACGAATAGTACGTGGCCACCTTTTGCAACTGTGTCCTTAATAAATTCATATGCTGAATCAATAAGTGCAAGTGATTGCTGGATGTCGATGATGTAGATGCCGTTGCGCTCTGTAAAAATAAAGCGCTTCATCTTTGGGTTCCATCGACGAGTCTGGTGTCCAAAGTGAACACCGCTGTCGAGGAGCTCTCGCATTGTTACAACTGCCATGGCAGGCATACTCCTTCTTAGGTTCAACGCGCATTAATAGCGCGATAAAACCCGCTCGGTTTTGGCCAAACAATTTGCTTAGCCCGTCGCACTGAATTTCATCTACCGATTTAACGGACCGAGATGATTCACCAACCAAAAGGTTAGGCAGTGCTGAGATGTCACTACCGATCTGGACTCTTTTACAAGTTCAAAATCAACTAGTGCAGGCCAAATCCTACCTGAGCCTGGCGCGTGAAATTACCGCCCGATCATGCGTAAAAAAGCCCACCATGTGATTCGAAATGCGGCCTCTAGCGCTATAGCAACAGACATCTTGCTTTCGCCATGAGAGCGTTCAATGAAATTAATTGGAATCTCAGCCACCGATCCACTGCTAGCAACTGCGCGCCGAGTCATCTCTATTTGGAAACAGTAACCCTCGCTTTTAATTGTGGACAAATTCATCTTCTTTAACAATGCGCTCTCATAGATTCGAAAGCCAGAGGTTGAATCTTTGACTTTAAGGCCAAGCATTACCTTCGCATAGGCATTGGCAGATCGTGAGAGATACTCACGGGCCTTGTTCCAGTTGGAAATTGACCCATCCTTAATCCAGCGAGATCCAATAAGAAGATCACTGCTTCCGATCCACTCCATCATATTTTTCAGATCATTTACTTGATGTGAACCATCTGCATCCATTTGAACAATATATGTATAACCGCGATTAAGCCCGATAGAAAAACCAGTGCGATATGCGCTGCCCAGGCCTTGTTTTGACTCGCGCTGTACAACTTCAACTTGATGCATTCTTACTACGTCTGCTGTTCCATCCGGTGATCCATCATCGATAACTAATACATCAAGGTCCAAGCCTTTTAGGCCACCTAAAATTTCTCCGATGTTTTTTGCTTCGTTATAAGTTGGTATTACAACTAGAGATGATCTCATGCGCGAGGGTGAGCCTGTTTAAATGCTTTTTGAAGTCGCTCAGTAGATACATGTGTATAAATCTGTGTAATTGCAAGAGATGCATGACCCAAAATCTCTTGCACAGTTCGAAGATCTGCTCCCCCTTCGAGTAAATGAGTTGCCGCCGAATGTCGCAGCGCATGTGGACCCATACGTTCTATACCTTCAATCGCAGAAAGTGCCTCATAAACAACTGTACGAACGGCGCGCTGATCAATTCTTTTACCGCGTGCACCAATAAATACAGCATTGCCAGAATTTGAATTAGCTATCTGATCTCTACCCTGTTTTAACCATAGAGTAAGTGCTCGTACCGCTGGATTACCCAAAGGAATAGTGCGCTCTTTATTTCCTTTACCTAAGACCTTAATTGTCTGCCGATCATAATCAACATCATTTAAATCTAATCCACAAAGTTCGCCAACTCTGGCACCTGTTGCATACAACATCTCAACGATTGCAACATCTCGCAAGGACAGTGGTGTCTCTTCTTCAGCTGCCCTTGTTGCCATTGAATCCATGGCAATTTTTGCATCTTCAATTTGCAATACATCTGGCAGTGTTCGATGCCCTTTGGGGGTTGCAAGAGTTGCGGAAACATCCTTTGCTATGTATTTATGCTTAACCGCCCATTTAGTAAACATGCGAATAGTCGTTGTTCGCCTAGACAGTGAAGTCCTAGCTCCACCTTTAATCTGTTGGTTTGCAAGCCAGGAACGAAGATGATTTAACTCCATTTGAGAAATCTCATTGACCTTTAATGTTTCAAGATGGGCAAGTAATGATTCAAGATCGCCGATGTAGGCACGAATCGTGTGGGAAGAAAGATCTCTTTCAGATGTTAAATGGCGCGTAAATGCTTTCAGTATTTCTTGAAAGTTATCGCTCACAAGGTTTTAGTTTACGCGGGCTTTCGGCCTTGTCGCATCAAACCGAAGGTAAGCGCGTCTTCTAACGCCATTGCAGATGCTGCAATCACGTTTTCATGCACCCCGACAGTGTTCCATTCGCCTTTGCCGTCGCTAGTTTCAACAAGCACGCGGGTAACGGCGCCAGTTCCAAGGCGTCCTTCAAGAATTCGGACCTTGTAATCTGTTAGTTCTAGAATTTCTAACTCTGGATAAAGTTTTAACAAACCTGTTCTAAGGGCGTTATCAAATGCATTTACTGGGCCATTACCTAAACCATTGCATGTGATTTCTTGGCCCATTGCAGTAACTGTCACTTCTGCCTTAGTAACAATTGATTGATCAGTTGCTCGCTCGACAGATGTAACCCAATGATTAATTGTGAAAAATGATGGTCGTTTACCAGATATCTCTTCGTGAACTAAAAGCTCAAAAGATGCATCAGCTGCTTCAAATGTGAACCCTCGAGATTCCATCTCTTTAACTCGGTCCACAATGCGCCCGATCAACTCTTTGTCTCCACCTAAGTCAACACCGAGTTCTTGAGACTTCAATTCAATCGATGCACGACCTGCCATGTCAGAAACCAACATGCGCATGTCATTGCCAACAGATGCTGGATCCTCATGTTGATAAAGTGAAGGGTCTACTTTGATCGCACTAGCGTGCAACCCTGCTTTGTGAGCAAATGCCGAAACTCCGACATATGGTTGGCGCGCACTTGGGGCAACATTGGTTACCTCTGCAACGGCGTGAGAAATTCTAAATGCCTCTTGCAAAGCATTAGCTGGCAAAACCAGCTGCTTTTTCTTCAACTCTAAATTAGCGATGATTGTTACAAGGTCCGCGTTACCTGTGCGCTCACCATATCCGTTGAGTGTTCCTTGAACATGTGTCACACCTGCTGCTATTGCAGCCATTGAGTTTGCAACCGCACATCCCGTGTCGTTGTGACAGTGAATTCCAAGTCGCGCAGAACTTGCGGTTAAAACATCGTGAACAACCTGAGAAAGTTCATCAGGCAACATTCCGCCATTCGTATCGCACAGTGCAATTACATCGGCACCTGCCTCTGCTGCAACACGAACAACTTCAAGTGCATATGCGCGATTATGACGATAGCCATCAAAGAAGTGTTCTGCATCCAGAAATACACGTTGGCCTTCTTCGCGAAGGTGAGTTACTGAGTCGCGAATCATTGCAAGATTTTCATCAAGAGTTGTTTTAAGTGCTAAATCAACGTGGCGATCAAAAGCTTTGGCAACTAAAGTAACTGCAGGAGCGCCACTATCTCGAAGTGCGCCAAGTAGTACATCATCTGCAGCCTTTGCATTTGGTCTGCGTGTGGCACCAAAGGCAACAAATGTTGCATTTTTTAACTTTAATTCTTTTTTAGCTAATGCAAAGAACTCTGTGTCTTTTGGATTAGCACCTGGCCATCCACCTTCGATAAAACCAACACCAAGATCATCTAAGTGACGTGCAATATTGAGCTTGTCGTGAACAGAAAGGTTTAACCCCTCCTGCTGCGCACCATCGCGCAAGGTGGTGTCATAGATATGAAAGCCATCGTTTATTGGCATTACTTGATCGCACTCATCCAGTTGTGTTTATCTTCTAATGTTCCATGTTGGATACCAAGCAAGTGGTTTCTAATTTGCATAGTGATTGGACCCGGTTGTCCATCACCAGTTACCCAAGTTCCCATAGCTGATTTAGCTTGCCCAATTGGTGAAACAACAGCGGCAGTTCCACATGCAAATATTTCGGTTATTTCACCGCTTGTTACGCCTTCGCGCCAATCATCTATCGAAAGCATAACCTCTTCGACTTTATAACCTAGATCTACGGCAACGGAGAGAATTGAGTCACGAGTAATTCCTGGCAATAAAGTTCCAGTTAACTTTGGAGTAATTACAGTTGCGGCAGCGCCTTTACCTTTAACAAAGTAAAGGTTCATTCCACCCATCTCTTCGATCCACTTACGCTCTTTTGCATCGATCCAAACAACTTGATCGCATCCCTCTTTGGCGGCTGCTTTTTGTGCAACCAATGAGGCAGCGTAGTTTCCGCCGCATTTTGCCTCCCCTGTTCCACCTTGGGCAGCTCGTACATATTCAGTTGAAATCCATACTGAAACTGCCTTCGACGGATCAAAGTAAGCACCTGCAGGAGTTGCGATCAAAAGATAAGTCGCTTTATTTGAGGGGCGAACACCTAGACCGATTTCTGTTGCGAACATAAATGGGCGAATATAAAGAGCTTCTCCAACTTTGTTGGGAACCCAACCACTGTCTTGCTTCAAGAGTGTCTCAACTGTTTCCATAAAAAGTTCTACCGGCATTTCAGGTAGAGCTAATCTCCTGGCCGAGTTTGCAAAACGTTTTGCATTTTCTCTAGGGCGAAATAGTTCAACTGATCCATCTGGTTGACGATATGCCTTCATACCTTCGAATATCTCTTGCCCATAGTGAAAGACTGCAGTTGCTGGGTCTAGCGTTATCGGACCATAAGGAACTAACTCTGGTTCGGCCCAACCGTCTTTTTCATTCCACTCGCACTTGACCATGTGATCGGTGTAGTACTTGCCAAAACCACCTTCTGCAACGAGTGCGTTGCGCGTTGCATCGTCTTTTGCATGTGGATTAAGAGTTATTTTCATGATTACAAAGCGCTAGCTAGCGCATCACCTACTTGAGTTGTACTTCGTTTTGCATCCCCACGCGTTGCAAGGTCTGCAGCCACAACGCGCTCAACGTCACGAGCAGCATCGGTAAGACCAAGATGATCTAACATCATTGCAACAGACATAACAGTTGCTGTTGGGTCAGCCAAATTCTTACCTGCGATATCGGGTGCGGAGCCATGTACTGGCTCAAACATTGAAGGAAACTTACCTGTTGGATTGATATTGCCAGAAGCTGCAAGGCCTATTCCCCCACAAATTGCAGCAGCAATATCGGTCAAGATATCGCCAAACAAATTATCAGTTACTACTACATCAAATCGCTCTGGATTAGTTACGAAAAACATTGATGCAGCATCAACATGTAAGTAATCCGTTGCGATTGCTGGATACTCTTTTGCAACATCTTCGAATGTGCGAGTCCATAAACCACCTGCACGAGTTAGCACGTTGTTTTTGTGAACCAAAGTTAACTTCTTGCGATCACGCTTTGATGCTCGCTCAAATGCATCGCGGATGACGCGTTCTGCGCCTCGACGTGTGTTTAAGCTTTCCTCCGTTGCAATCTCATTTTCTGTGCCATGAGCTAAAACTCCACCTGCACCAACGTAAGGTCCTTCTGTTCCTTCGCGCACAACAATGAAATCTATTGGAGCCTTTGTAGCTAAAGGCCCGGTTACCCCTGGCATTAATTTTGCAGGCCTCAAGTTGATGTAGTGATCAAAGGCAAAACGAATCTTCAACAGTAGACCGCGCTCTAGAACACCACTGGGAACCGTAGGATCTCCAACTGCACCAAGCAAAATTACATCTGCTTTTGCCAACTCTGCCAATGTTGCATCTGGCAATACTTCACCAGTGCGATGCCAAAATGCTGCGCCAAGATCATATGAAGTTTTCTTAAACTCAACTCCATACTTCTTTGCAACGACATCTAGAACCTTTAGACCTTCATTTACTACTTCTGGTCCAATTCCATCGCCTGCGATGATCGCTAATTTGATCGTCTTCATTAACCCACCAAAGTTACAGAGCGAACTAGTTCGGCTCCAGTCTCTTTTTTAACTGTAGAAAGTAGATCATCGCTGATTTGAGAATCAACAGTAATAGACATCAAAGCACTTCCTCCGGCTGAGCTGCGTGCAACTTGCATGCCTGCAATGTTAATACCGGCCTTTCCAAGTGCGTTTCCGACAGCCCCAACAACACCCGGCTTATCTAAATAACGCAGAAATAAAAGGTTTTCAGTGGGTGCAAGATCTAAGTCAAAGGAATCAATAGCAATAATTTTTTCATCTTTACGAATACCAACAAGAGTTCCATCAACTGTGACAATTTTTCCATCAGCAAGTGCTGCACGAAGAGAGATCATGTTGCGGTACTCCGGGCTCTCTGGATCTGTTGTAACTACAGAAGTTAATCCACGCTCTGCAGCAAGTGCTGGTGCATTTACATAGGTCACATCAGTCACGCCACAGGCAAGTAGTGCGCCTTTAAGTGCACTAGTGGCAAGTATTGATGAGTCGTGCTCTGAGATTTCTCCTCTTACAGAGATATCCATGCTTGAAGGTGCTTCACCAGCAAATGCAGTGGCAATCTGTGCCATTTTTTCTACGAGTGGCAAACTTGGGCGAATCTCTTCGTGAATTTCCCCACCCTTAACATTTACTGCATCCGGAACAAGCTCACCTGCCAATGCTTTTCTAACCGAAACTGCAACTGCTATTCCTGCACGCTCTTGTGCTTCATCTGTTGATGCACCTAAATGTGGAGTTGCGACGACTTGATCCAAAGTAAACAAAGGTGAATCTGTGCATGGCTCTGTCGAGTACACATCAATTCCGGCACCAGCGACACGGCCTTGAGTTATTGCATCAAAGAGAGCAGTTTCATCTAGGACTCCACCACGGGCGGCATTAATGATTCGCACCGTTGGTTTAACTTTCTTAAGTGCCTCGGCACCAATCAAGTTTGCAGTCTCTTTTGTTTTTGGAAGGTGAATCGTTATGAAATCAGAAACCTTTAGTAATTCATCTAGTTCGACTAAACGAACTCCTAGTTGTGCTGCACGCGCAGGTTGGAGGTATGGATCGTATGCAACTACATCCATTCCAAAGGCCTGCATGCGGTGTGCAACAAGTTGTCCAATTCGGCCAAAACCAACGATTCCTAAAGTTTTTTCAAATAGTTCTGCGCCTGTGTATTTAGAACGGGCCCACTTGCCATTTCGAAGAGCGGCATGTGCTGGAGAGATAAAACGAGCAGAAGCCATTAATAGAGAGATTGCTAACTCTGCTGCAGAGACAATATTTGAAGTTGGGGCGTTAACAACCATTACACCAGCAGCAGTTGCCGCAGGAATATCAACGTTGTCTAGCCCAACACCGGCACGTGCAATTACTTTTAAACCTTTTGCTGCTGCAATTGCTTCTGCATCCATCTTAGTTGCAGAGCGAATTAGTACAGCGTCTACACCTTTTGCAAGAGCGGCAAGAAGTTCTGCGCGGTTTGCACCATCGCAGTTAACAACTTCAAAATCAGGACCAAGCGCCTCTAAAGTTGCCGGACTGAGCTCTTCTGAAATCAAAACAATAGGTTTAGCCACGCGCTGCACTACCTTCTTTGTAATCGTCGCCCTTTGACTGCTTCATCCAAGAGAACATCTTGCGGAGTTCGCGGCCAACAGCCTCGATTGGGTGTGTCTCTCCCTT
>WLHC01000021.1 GCA_009702925.1 Actinomycetota bacterium | reverse complement strand
TCAAGTGAAGCCCCAGCAACGGTTCGGGTAGTTACTGAAGCCATCAAAGAGTACGTAGATCGTTTGGGTCCAATATGGATCGAAGGTGAGATCAGCGAACTAAATGAGCGCAGCGGAATGATGGCCTTTATCCGATTGCGAGATCCAAGCGTCGACATGTCAATTTCGGTGATGTGTCATAAATCGGTGATCGCAGCTGCGCAACCACTTCCAGCAAATGCGCGAGTAGTTTTATATGCAAAGCCATCTTGGTACACAAAAAATGGTTCTCTTTCTTTTTCTGCACGCGAGATTCGCCAAGTTGGTGTCGGTGAACTTCTTGCACGATTAGAAGCATTAAAAAATACTCTGGCACAAGAAGGTTTGTTTGACTCAGATCGCAAAGTTGCGCTTCCACTTTTGCCACAAAAAATTGGCCTGATCTGTGGAAGAAATACCGATGCGGAAAAAGATGTGGTTGAAAATGCTAAACGCAGATGGCCAAGCGTTCAATTTGAAATTCGAGAAGTAACTGTTCAAGGCGCTGCAGCCGTAAGTGAAGTTTCAGAAGCTCTTCGAGAGTTAGAAGCGGATAAAACTGTTGAAGTAATTATCATCACCCGAGGAGGTGGCTCTTTCGAAGATTTGCTTCCATTTAGTGATGAGGGTCTTGTTCGCTTAGCAGCTTCTTGTCAGACTCCAATTGTGAGTGCGATTGGGCATGAGAAGGATTCACCACTTTTAGATTTAGTCGCTGACTATCGAGCATCAACACCAACAGATGCAGCTAAAAGAGTGGTTCCAGATATTGCAGAAGAGATTGCAATGATTACAGCCTTTAAGGATCGAGCTAGGCGTCGCTTGGTGAATTTATTCGATCTTGAAAGCACGAGAATAACAAACTTGATGGCACGACCAGTAATGAAAGATCCTTTGGTTTTAGTTTCAAGCAGAGCTGAAGTAATCGCTGCCTTGAAAGATAGATCCAATAGATCTTTTGCTGCCAGGCTAAAATTAGCTAAAGAAGAGTTGAAACAGATAAAGGCCCGTGTTCGTGCGCTCTCTCCTCAAGCCACATTAGATCGCGGATATTCAGTAGTTCAATTAAGTAATGGTGAGATCCTTACCGATCCAAAACGGTTAAAGGCCGGTGAGCAACTACGAATGCGCCTAGCAAAAGGAGAGGCCACGGCCACCGCTAACGGACCTGATAAGTAAGGGCACATGAGCATTTTTAACGTCGAGGGCAAAGAGAGAGTAGATTTATCCCATGAGTGAGGCCAAAAAGATTTCATATGAAGCTGCAAGAGATGAACTTGCCGAAGTTGTTGAATCACTTGAAGCAGGTAGTGCGACCTTAGAAGAATCCCTAAAACTGTGGGAGCGAGGCGAAGAGTTGGCCAAGATCTGTCAGGAATGGCTAGATGGAGCCAAGAAGAAGTTAGATGCGGCTAAGCCATAAATGCCTCAATTTACTTATTCCGATCTTCTACCCTTAGGGCCAGATACAACTAAGTACCGCCTTGTCAGTAAAGAGGGCGTAAGTGTGATCAAACTTGGAGATAAAGAATTTCTACAAGTTGAACCATCTGCACTAGAAAAGTTAACGGCAGAAGCAATTCACGATATTTCACATTACCTACGTTCAGATCACCTTGCGCAGTTAGAAAATATTGTTAAAGACCCAGAGAGTTCACCCAATGATCGCTTTGTTGCAATCGATCTATTAAAAAATGCAAACATCGCAGCTGGCGGAGTTCTACCAATGTGCCAAGACACAGGCACAGCACTTGTCATGGGTAAGAAAGGCCAACATGTCTTAACAACAAGTAAAGATGAAGTTGCCATATCGCAGGGAATTTATGATGCATTTACTCAACTAAACCTTAGATATTCACAGATGGCACCGGTAACAACATGGGACGAGAAGAACACTGGCAACAACTTGCCAGCACAGATTGAGATTTATTCAGATAGTGATCATCCAGATGAGTACAACTTGCTTTATATCGCCAAGGGTGGCGGAAGTGCAAACAAGTCTTTCTTGTATCAAGAAACAAAAGCGGTTTTAAATCCAGAATCATTTATGACATGGTTAGATGAAAAACTTCGCTCCATAGGCACTGCAGCTTGCCCTCCGTATCACCTTGCAATTGTCATTGGTGGCACAAGTGCTGAGCACACAGTTAAAACAGCCAAATTAGCAAGTACAAAGTATCTGGATTCACTTCCAACCACCGGAGATGCTGCAACTGGGCATGGTTTTAGAGATAAAGATCTTGAAGTCAAAGTTCTGGAGTTAACTAGAACACTTGGCATTGGTGCGCAGTTTGGTGGCAAATACTTTTGCCATGACGTTCGTGTTGTTCGACTTCCACGCCATGGTGCCTCGCTTCCAATTGCAATTGCTGTTTCATGCTCTGCTGATCGCCAGGCAAAAGCCAAGATCACCAAAGATGGAATCTTTCTAGAAGAGTTAGAGCGCGATCCTGCTCATTTTCTGCCAGAAACAACTGATAGTCATCTAGATGACACAGTGGTAGCTATTGATTTAAATCAACCAATGGAAGCTATTCGGGCTGAGCTTTCTAAGCATCCTGTAAAAACTCGCGTTTCATTAACTGGAACTATGGTTGTCGCTAGAGATTTAGCGCATGCAAAGATAAAAGAGATGATCGATTCAGGAAAGCCAATGCCTGAATACTTGAAGAAATACGCTGTTTATTACGCAGGGCCGGCAAAGACACCAGCCGGTTATGCGTCAGGTTCATTTGGTCCAACTACAGCAGGTCGTATGGATTCTTATGTTGAGTATTTTCAATCTCTCGGTGGCTCTATGGTCATGCTTGCAAAAGGTAATCGTTCCAAAGCGGTAACAAATGCTTGCAAGACTCATGGTGGTTTTTATCTTGGATCAATCGGTGGACCTGCAGCACGTCTTGCACAAGACTGCATTAAGAAAGTTGAAGTTTTAGATTTTGAAGAGTTAGGTATGGAAGCTGTTTGGAAAATCGATGTTGTAGATTTTCCGGCCTTTATTGTTGTTGACGATAAGGGGCAGGATTTCTATGCCGAAACTTCTGTACCTTTGAAGATTAGTACAAGACCCGAGATTTAATTAATACCAGTTGCTTCTCTTGTGCTTTGAAAGAGCTTTGCAAGGAGTCTCATAGCGGATGCTGATATAGCGAAGCCCCCAACGAATCTGAGTTACCGGATTTGTTCGCCAATCTGTTGAAACAACATCCATTTTATTGGCGGGTAGCGCTTGAGCAATTCCATGCGCTCCAGATCTTTTGTTGTGGGCTTTATAACGCCAGTTACTTTCCTCAGTCCAAAGCTTTTCAAGACAATCGTATTGAACCTGCTTGAATCCATATTCGTTAAATAGGATCTCCCGGGCAACTTTTTTTGCTCCAAATGGCGAGCGCGCTAGTTCAACTTGAATACTTGCTGCAGAAACTAAGGCTAAATCTTTGGAAAATATTGCTCCGGCAATCGTGGTGAAACTCTCCCCAAGGAAAGATGACTCAGAACCTGGATCGATTGCAACCACAGATTGTGAGGCCTCAGAGCCCACAATTAAATTCTCCGTCGCATTTGCTTTGGGCAAAAATGTGATAGCCAGCAAAAGCGCACCGATCATCGTCCAGGCGACCACAGCTTTTTTCGTGAACATTCCTGCAATAGCCGTTATCGAACTCATCTCTGGTACTCCCTTCTGACTCAACTGACTCATCCCTGCTTCTAATCCCTGGATCTGTTCCAAGGTGCTCAACTGCTCTTTCGAGCAGATTCACACCCTTTGGACGCTTCCAGCCCCATGGCCAATTAGCCTCAAAAGAGGCTTCATTAACTACGGGGATGTGGCTATCGTGCGCCAGGAAGGCCCCTTGGGCAAATCAAAGCCCGCTAAAGTCGCAAATTCACAGGTAGAAAGTTTTTTGTGGATGGGTAAAACCGCAGGTCAGTTAGGGTAATGTCCGAAATGCACCAAATGTGACTGTGAGATTGAATTAGGGGTGTTTACCCTGAGACAGGACCTTCTAAAAGTTCGGTGACTAGGGCGGCGATCGGCGAGCGCTCGCTTCTGGTCAAAGTCACGTGGGCAAATAGCGGGTGGCCCTTCAAAGTCTCGACCACGGCCACAACTCCATCATGCCGGCCGACCCGTAAGTTGTCTCTTTGGGCAATATCGTGGGTCAGCACCACTCTTGATGCCGTTCCAATTCTGGAAAGCACGGTCAACAAAACACCACGCTCCAAGGATTGAGCTTCATCAACGATCACAAAAGAGTCATGAAGTGATCGGCCCCGAATATGGGTAAGTGGCAAAACTTCAATGAGCCCACGGTCGATGATTTCATCAATAACTGCCTGACTAACTAGAGCGCCCAAAGTGTCAAAGACGGCCTGAGCCCACGGCGACATCTTCTCGCCCTCTGAGCCTGGCAAGTATCCCAACTCTTGGCCACCGACTGGATAGAGCGGGCGAAAGATAACCACTTTCTTATGGAGACGTTTTTCCATTACCGCCTCTAAACCGGCGCACAGAGCCAGTGCTGATTTTCCAGTACCTGCTCGTCCTCCTAGGGAGATGATGCCGATTGATTCATCTAGCAAGATATCTAAGGCAATTCTCTGTTCGGCGCTTCGCCCATGCAATCCAAAAGCCTGACGATCTCCTCTCACTAACTTCAATTGCTTATCAGCTGTAACCCGTGCCAACGCGCTGCTCTTTTGAGAATGCAAAACAATTCCGGTGTGAACAGGAAGTTGATGTGCTGCTTCATGATCTGCCAGTTCGCGTGAATAGAGGTCATCGATTACAGATGAGTCAACATGTAACTCTTCAATCCCAGTCCAACCACTATTAGAAACAAGTTCAGCTAAATACTCTTGCGCTTCCACTCCAACTGATGATGCTTTAACGCGAAGTGGTAAATCCTTTGATACAAGTACTACATCTTTACCATCTGACATAAGGTTTTTTGCAATTGCAAGAATACGGGTGTCATTGGTTCCATCGCGCAAGAAGCCATTAGGTAGTGTCGAAAGATCTGTGTGATTGAGCTCTACAGATAAGGTGCCACCTTCAGGTGTAATGGTTAGCGGTTTATCTAATCGACCATGAGTGATACGCAAATCATCTAGTGCGCGAAGAGCTGCTCGGGCAAAGTAGCCCAGCTCTGGATGATCTCTTTTAGTCTCAAGCTCTCCGATGACTGCGATCGGAATTATTACTTCATGTTCGGCAAATTTAAGAAGGGCCCCTGGGTCTGCAAGCAAAACGCTAGTATCTAAAACAAAGGTTTTTCGCCCTTTTTGGACCTTAGCAGCCAATGCTTACTCCTACATTTAATTGTGTTGGGGGTTTGCTTCCGACAGTGAAAAGGTAGAACTAATTGGCTATTAATTTGCGCAGACACGCTAGAGGCTGAAGTGAAATTTGAACTCTATTTTATGAACCAAAACGTCGTTGTCTCACAGAGTAAGAACGCAAGGCACGAAGAAAATCAACCCTACGAAAGTCAGGCCAATACGCTTCACAAAAGTAGTACTCAGATGAAGCGCTTTGCCATAGTAAAAAACCACCTAGGCGTTGTTCCCCTGATGTACGAATCAAGAGCTCTGGATCTGGTTGTCCGGCAGTGTATAAAAACTTTGAAATGTCATCAGTTGTCAGCTTTGTAGCTGCATCGAAAAGTGAGCGCCCTGCATTTGCTTCTTGGCCCATGTAGTTTTTGACAGCATCAACTATTTCGCGTCGCCCGCCATAACTAATGGCAACATTTACCTCTACCCCATCGTTTCGAATTGGTTTAAGGGCGCTAAGTTTTTCCTGGAGCCAGGCTGGCAGTAAATCCATAGCCCCTACCGCTTTGATATTCCAGCGGCCGGTTGCAGCTAACTCATCTACGGTTTCTCCAATAATTTCTAGCAATTCATTGATTTCATCTTGAGATCGTTTGAAGTTATCGGTTGAAAGCAACCATAAAGTAACAACTTTTACTTGAGCATCTTCACACCAACCCAAAAACTCAATTATTTTTCCCGCACCAGCTTTATGCCCATGTGGATCATTAGAAGTTGGATTAGATTTTGCCCATCTTCTATTCCCATCCAAAATCACGCCAACGTGATGGGGGGTTTTTGAAAAATCTAGAGACCGAACTAAGCGCCGTTCATAAAGCGGATAGAGCAGCGATTTAACTACCTTACGAATACTGACGAACAACTCTGCGCTCCGCAGCAAATGAAGCTATTGGAAGTGTGCCTGCAAGGATTAACCACACTGTTTTTTTGAGTGACCAACGTGCCTTTGTCGCAAATTGAAGCGCAGTTAAAACATAGACCGCATAGATCCATCCATGAACAAATGGAATCCAGGCAACCATAGATTTCCAATCATCATTATTGAGAAGATAGGCAACTGGTAAATCTACAAACCACAAAAGCAAAGACATTACTCCTGCGATTATTGCCATTACTCTAAACCGCTTCAATGCACCGCTCATGTGCTTACTCTACGACGATAAAAGGGTAGAAAGACAACTACGGCGGCCATAAGCCACCAGATCACCACATACGAAAGGTGCTGCCAGTAAAAGCCAGGGATTCGTGACTGCAATTTCTCCGGTACAACCCTGGTCCGTTCAAGTGATTCGGTTCGAGTAGCTTCAGAAGTTGCAACGACATATCCATCAAAGAGGTCAAGATCAGTTAGAGAAACTACAACTGCGCTGTCTAGTCGTGATATCTCGCCGGGCGTGTTTCTTGCTCGATCACCATCTTGGCTAGCAACAAGTAAACCTTCTATTTGAATATCCATCGATTGCGCAATATCGGGATTTAATAATCTTTCAGACCAAAGCCCGCGCACTACCAAGATTGCAGATCTCTCTCCAACCTGTAAAAGCGCGGACTCCCAATCTTGAATTACTCCATTTCCATCTTTTTGATTAGCAGCCTTAAAATTTGCAATGTATTTACCTGTTATGGAGACTGTTCGATTTAAAGCCGATGGAGGAATTGCCTGTCGAGGGCTAGTGATTGATTCAAGTGGAACAACATTGGTATCAATTGCTGTAGCAACTTTTAATGACTCCTTTAAATCTGCAGCACGTTGTAATTGCCACAAACCTAAGGAGACAAAAAGTGCAGTAATGAGCAAAACTGCAACTGTTTGTCCAAGTTTGGTAAGAAAACTACTCTTGTGAGTCATCGCTTCGATTAACACCCATGAAGCGCTTGTAGAAACTACGCAACAGGAATGCGACGGCAATCACTAGCAGGCCAACTGTCAGAGAACCTGCTGAGCCCATAAATACATCTTCTTCCATGAGATAATCATGTCATGCAATCGCAAAGCCCGTTTGATTACGATGACCGTTACGGCATTAAAAAAGGTCGCAATTGGGTTGGTTTTGCAGTTTTTATCGCAATCGCTGGTATCGGATGGGTCACATGGGCCGGTCTTCACCATTCAAATCCTGCAATTCGAGTTCAATTGATTTCATTTACTGTCAATAGTGATCGCGAAACATCAGTTCGTTATTCAGTGGATAGAAATGATGTTGGTGGCCCAGTGATTTGCACATTAATCGCTAGAGATTATTACAAGAATATTGTTGGTCAATTAGATGAAGAGATTGCCACCGGAGAAGGAAAAGTGGAGTTAACTACTGCAGTAGCCACACGCATAGAGGCCGTTAATGCCGACGTGCAGGGTTGTCGCCCCAAGTAAGTAAGCAGTATCTTTAGACCTTATGACGCAGACATGGCTTACTCAAGAAGCAGCTGATCGCTTGCAAAGTGAACTGACCTTTCTCGAAGGTCCAGGTCGCAAAGAGATCACTGCAAAGATTGAAGCCGCGCGTGCAGAAGGTGACCTAAAAGAAAATGGTGGTTATCACGCAGCTCGTGATGAACAAGGCAAAATGGAAGCCCGTATTCGTCAATTGAAACAGATGCTAGATACCGCGCATATTGGAACACCACCAGCGAGTGCAGATGGAAAAGTTGGCTCAGGAATGGTTGT
The DNA here is from genome assembly GCA_009702925.1 of Actinomycetota bacterium. Lineage (GTDB taxonomy): Bacteria > Actinomycetota > Actinomycetes > Nanopelagicales > Nanopelagicaceae > Planktophila. Next base: position 5,555 of record WLHC01000021.1, on the reverse strand, counting down.
TACGGCAAAAATTGCTGGTGATGAAATGAAATTCTTACTCGGCTCCCGAGAGATCTCATCAGGTGATTTGGATGTCTATAGTGAAAACTCACCATTGGGTGCTGCAGTTCTAGGTGCTGAGATTGGTATGAAAGTAAGTTACACAGCGCCAAATGGTCGTGAGATTTCAGTTGAAATCATTGCCGCCGAATTTTATGCCTAAGTAATATTCCTGATTCAAACTCCTGCTTGATCTAGGCAGAAGTATTTTTATACTTACGAATGCTCAGTGGAATAAAAATAATCATTAATAAAAGCATATAAATCAAAGATGTAGCTAATGGGTTTTGGCTTGGCCAAGAGTTAGCAGTGGCACCAAATTCATTTTCTAATCCAAACAGCTGGCGACAGGCTGCAACCATAGATGAAACTGGATTCCACTCTGCAAAGTACTGAAGAACTCTTGGCATTCCTGTTGTTGGTGCAAATGCGTTAGATAGGAATGTAAGTGGGAAAGTGACTATAAATCCAACATTTTGAACCGTTCTTGCATCCTTTATAGATAGTCCAACAAATATGCCGATCCAAGAAAGAGCATAACCAAACATAAAAAGAAATAAGAATGCAAGAGTAATCTGAAACATCCCTGAAGTTGGACGCCAGCCAACCACGTAACCAGTTATGGCCATAATCGCCAGCACCAAAATATTTAGGAGTGCATCACCAAGAGTTCGACCAATTACTACCGCGCCACGAGAAATTGGTAGAGACCTAAAGCGATCGATCAATCCCTTTTTCATATCTTCTGCCAAGCCGGCCGCCGTTGCTACAAGGGTAAAGGCAACTGTCTGAACAAATATCCCAGGCATCAATAGCTGCACATAGCCACCTGGCTGACCACTATCGATTGAGCCTCCAAAAACATATCGAAACAAAAGAACAAACATCACGGGTTGAATAGTTGAGAAAATTAGTACCTCAGGAACACGTGAGAGTTGCAATAGCTGTCTTTTTGTTATTACTAGAGCATCACTTATTGCGTGATTCATTTCTTTCGCCCTTTCTTTGGTATGACAGCCTCTTCATTTACTTCTTCTGCAACATGTCCAGTCAACGAAAGGAAGACGTCATCAAGAGATGGTCTCCTTAATCCAATATCCAGTGGATGAATTTTTGCTTCATCTAATGCGCGCAAAGCTTCCATTAAATCTCTGGAACCATTTACAACCGGCGCACTTACGGTTCTGGTGTTCACATATGCGCTGTGTCCACTAACTCTTGTCACAATTTCTTGAGTCTTTGCAATATCAATATTTTCTACAGTGATCTCTAACTTTTCCCCACCAACTTGAGTTTTGAGAGCATCAGATGTCCCCCTGGCAATCACTGTTCCGCGATCAATTACAGCAATATCATCTGCTAGTTGATCTGCTTCTTCGAGATACTGTGTGGTCAGAAGGACTGTAACGCCACCAGTTACTAACTCTTGAATAACGCTCCACATATCTTGGCGACCACGAGGATCTAAACCTGTTGTTGGTTCATCTAAAAACAATACTTTTGGCCGAACGATTAGTGAAGCAGCTAAATCAAGTCGGCGACGCATTCCACCTGAATATGTAGTGATAGGTCGCTTTGCAGCTTCGGTTAAATCAAAGCGTTCCAATAACTCATTGGCACGATCAACAGATTTTTGGCGACCTAAGTGATACAAACGCCCAAACATCACTAAGTTATCCCAGCCAGTTAAAGTCTCATCAACCGCTGCATACTGACCTGAAAGACCGATTACTTCACGAACTTTCTCGGGATGCTTAATTACATCAATGCCTGCAACTGTTGCCGATCCAGAGTCTGGCTTTAGAAGTGTTGCAAGGATTCGAACCGTTGTTGTTTTTCCGGCGCCGTTTGGGCCAAGTACACCCAAAACAGTACCTTCTTCAACATCTAATGAAAGATCATTGAGTGCCTTAACCTCACCATTTCGATAGGTTTTTACGAGGTGTTTGGCTTCTACTGTCTTCACGGAGTAACCTTACCAAAATGAGCAATAACAAATCATTACCAACGACACCAAAAAACTTCACTCACAAAGAGATTATGGTGATTCTCGGTGGCTTAATGACTGGAATGCTCCTTGCAGCTCTTGATCAAACTATCGTTTCAACTGCCCTAAAGAGCATAGTTGAAGAATTCAATGGATTAAATCACTACACCTGGGTAGTTACTGCCTATCTTTTGACGTCAACGGCATCGACTCCCTTATACGGAAAAATCTCCGACATCTATGGTCGCCGAATCGTTTTTCAATTCGCAATTGTGACATTTCTTATTGGATCATTATTAGCTGGTGCATCACAAAACATGGAGCAACTCATTGCATTCCGTGCAATTCAAGGATTAGGTGCCGGTGGACTAATGGCACTTACATTTGTGATTATTGGTGACATTGTTTCTCCACGTGAGCGAGGGCGTTATCAAGGCTACTTTGGCGCAGTCTGGGGACTCTCATCTGTTGCAGGTCCATTGCTAGGTGGGTTTTTCTCTGACCGTGGAGAGTTATTCGGAGTAACAGGGTGGCGTTGGATTTTCTACATCAATCTTCCCATTGGAATAATCTCATTGATTGTAACTTCTGCTGTGTTGCACATTCCTAAGGTTAAACGTGAGCATTCGATTGACTACCTTGGTGCATTGTTAATGGTGACCGCAGTAACTCTAGTTCTGCTTTCAACCGCCGTATTTGGCCCACAAAATGGTTGGACAGATCCAAGAACTGTTGGGTATTTGATTTCAGGATTGATTCTGGCGGTTTTGTTTTTACTCTGGGAAAAGCGAGCGAAAGAACCAATCCTTCCACTTTACTTGTTTAAGAATCATACATTTTCATTAACCTCATTACTAGGTGCAGTAATCGGTGCTGGAATGTTTGGTGCAATTGTGATGTTGCCACTTTATTTGCAAGTAGTTAAAGGTGATAGTGCAACTACCGCTGGATTGAAGCTGATTCCACTAATGCTCGGAATTGTCACAACCTCAATAATTTCAGGAAAGTTGATCTCTAAACACGGGCACTACAAACGTTTTCCGGTTGCCGGCACTTTCCTAATGACTATTGGTATTTTGCTAATGACACGCTTACAGATCGATACTCCATTTTGGCAAATATCAATCTATGCAGTCATGGTAGGTGCAGGGCTTGGACTTTCCATGCAAACAATTGTCATAGCCTTACAAAACTCAATCGACTTTAAAGACATGGGCGTAGCTACAAGTTCTAATACTTTCTTCCGCTCATTAGGCTCGGTATTTGGAACTGCGATTTTTGGAAGTATTTTGACTAATCGAGTTGGCCATTATCTAGAGAGCAACTTCACGCAACTTGCAACATCAAATCCTGCTGCACTTAATGGATTCGATATGAGTAAGTTAGAAGGATTAAGCGACAATACTGCAGTGCTCAATACATTGCCTCCAGAGATTAAAACAACAGCTCTTGAAGCTTTCGTTAGTTCATTCCATATTGTTTTTTATGCAGCGGCACCGGTAACAGCACTTGGATTCTTGCTGGCACTTATGCTTCGTGAGGTACCGCTGCGAACAAGTAAGGAGTACAAAACTGAAAGTGACAAGGCGATAGGAGACATGATCTCTTGATCAAGAAACTATTTGAGGGCCTGCCACGAGAAGTTTCTATTTTGGTGGCTGCCTCTTACCTAGTTTCAATTGGTTTCGGAATTATCTTGCCCGCTATTCCAGTATTTGCTAAATCATTTGGAGTAAATAACACTGCAATCGGTCTGATTATTTCTGCCTTCGCTATTGCACGATTTTCTACAGGTTTAATTGCTGGCGTACTAGTTGAGCGATTTGGTGAAAGAACGGTATTTGCTACCGGCGTATTTCTAGTCTCAATTTCGACTTTGTTTGCAGCTGTTGCGCAAAGTTACCTACAGCTACTGATATTTCGTACTGCAGGTGGACTGGGATCCTCAATGTTTTCAGTAGCCGCTAGTTCAGTGATTATGAGATCTGTTGGTGATTCACAAAGAGGCCGTGCTCAATCTTTGTATCAGAGTGCATTTTTAATGGGAGGGATAGCCGGTCCAGTTATCGGAGGAATTCTTTCGATCATTTCACTGCGCGCACCGTTTTTTGTTTACTCAATCTTGCTGTTTATTTCAGGCATGATCGCTCTGTTTTTTCTTAAAGGTATTCAAATCGGTGAGAAAGTAAACTTAAAAGTTGGAGATGAAACAACCACAGTTAGTATTGCTTTGGCTCTTAAGCCTTATCGAATTGCCCTTATTCTTACATTTATTTCTTCGTGGATTTTTTATGGTCTGCGCTCTTCGATTTTACCGATCTTCGTAACCGAAGAGCTCAATTCGACAATAGCTTTTGTTGGTTATGGAATCGCAATATCTGCAATTTTCCAGGGTGTTTTCTTAATGAAAGCAGGTAGATATTCAGATACAAAAGGACGCAAGTTTGTCGCATTAATTGGATCCCATGTTGTACTCGTTGGAATCATTATGTTGACTTTTGCCACGAATGTTTGGATTTATCTCGCCGCTATGGCAGTTATTGGATTCGGTGGAGCATTTTTAGCAACAGTTCCGGCAAGTATTGTTGGAGATATCATTAAAGGAAAAGGCGGAAAGGTTATCGCCATTCTCCAAATGGCTGGTGATGCTGGAATGATTGTTGGCCCCATTGTGGTTGGATGGCTTTCAGATCTTTATTCATATCGAATCGCATTTGGTGCATCAGCTGCTATTTTCTTACTAGCTCTATATCTGGTTTATCAAATTCCTGAGACCAGAAATAGCGAAGGGCCCCAGGTTAATAACCTGAAGCCCCTCGATGAAGATCATTAATTAGTCATTGCCACGCAAGATTGAAAGCAAGCGAAGAACTTCCATATACAACCAAACGATTGTAACCATGAGTCCAAAAGCTGCTCGCCATGATTCTGACTGTGGAACTCCAGCATTAATGCTATTTTGAATCTGATCAAAATCTAGAATCAAAAAGAATGCTGCAAGCACCATTCCACCAGCGGCAAGAATGAGACCAAGTCCACCAATGTTATAAAGGCTTGCGCCAAAGAATGATCCAACGAGTGAAACCATTGCAAGAACAAAGTAACCCAAAAGCGCAGTCATTAACACCTTAGTGAACTTAGGTGTTACACGAATTCGTCCGCTCTTGTATGCAAACAACATTGCAGCAAATGCTGAAATTGTTACCAAGATTGCTTGGCTTACGATTCCGTCATAAACCGTGTTGTACATGTTGCTGAGTGTTCCAAGTGCTAAACCTTGAAATGCAGCATATGCAATAACTAGAGCTGGCTTAACTGTCTTGCTAAAAATATTCACCATTGCAAGAACAAGTCCACCGATAAAGCCGAGCATTAACGCTCCGCCACCGAGGTTAAGTGTCCATGCACCAGCACCAACAGTTACAAGAACTGCAAACAGAATTGCTGTGCGAGTTACAACATCATCAATAGTCATACGACCAGTGCGAAGTGATGATGCAGCTGGTGAGTTATACAAATTCTCTAGCGC
>WLHC01000020.1 GCA_009702925.1 Actinomycetota bacterium | reverse complement strand
TGCGATCACCTGGCCGGACTTCAAACTCATCACCAATCTGTAATTGGTCGATAGAAACGATGAGTGGAAAACCTCCACGAATTATGGTTACTTCTTTACTGCCCAGCGCAAGAAGGGATGAGAGAGCATTACTTGCTTTGGCTTTTGCTCGAGTTTCCAGAAAGCGACCAAGGATTACAAAGAAAATAACGCCGGAGGCAACCTCGGTATAAACATCCCCGATTCCAGTTGAATTTGCATAGATTGACCACCCGAATGCAGCAAGTGATCCCATTGAAATCAAATTGTCCATTGTTGGATGGAAAAGATTTCGTATCGCTGCTTTATGAATTGGATATGCAACTAAAATTACTACCGGCGCGCTGAGTGCGATAACTGCCCATGCCGTTGGAGAGTAAAGAGGATGCGCGAGACCAAAATAATCAAGGGCTTCGTGAATCCACATATCAACCTGATGGTGCCAACTCATCACCATTGAAAGGGCAACTGCTGGGATGGCAAAGATTGATGCAAAGAATAATGCTCTGCCTGATTTTCTATTGTGAAGTGTTATCGATTGAGCATCAGTAATCAGTGTGGCTGAATATCCAGCTTTTTCTACAATCTTAATAAAATCTGTCGCTTGCATCTCGGCTGGTGCCAAAATATGCGCAGTCTCTGTTGCAAAATTTACAGTTGCGCGTACGCCATTTACGGAGTTAAGCGCTTTCTCAACCGTGTTTACACATGACGAACATGTCATTCCCTCAATTGAGAGAGTTGTAGGTTCAAGAGGCGTGCTCATGGATTAACACCATTAATAACTGCATTATGGAGCAAACCGTTTGTAGAGACTGCACTGCTTCCAAATGGACCGTTGTGACCTGCAATGTCAGTAAAAACTCCGCCAGCTTCTCGGACAATAATTTCTAGAGCTGCCATATCCCAAATTGCAAGAGATGGTTCTACGGCAACATCTATTGAACCTTCTGCAACCAACATATGTGACCAGAAGTCACCAATGGCACGAGTTCGCCAAGCAGAGTTCAACATTTTTTGGAATGGTTCTAATCGCTCGCCCCATCCAATAAAGTCAGAGTAAGAAATAGATGCATCGGCAAGAGTTGAAACCTTTGATACTTCAATTCTCTTTTCGATCGATCCACTTGATTCTGATTCCTCATTTAGTGAATCATCGGAATTAAATCGGACCATCGCGCCATGGCCACAAGCTGCTGACCACCTACGAGACAGAGCAGGTGCGCTAACGACTCCAACTATTACTTCCTCATTACCTGATTCATTAACCTCAACTAATGCAATCAAAGTGGCCCAGATTGGAACTCCGCGCATAAAATTTTTAGTCCCGTCAATGGGATCAATTATCCAATAACGAGAGCTTTCACCCTTTTCGCTTCCAAACTCTTCTCCAACTAGACCATCATCGGATCGATGAGTTGAAATTGCGTCTCGGATTGCCGTTTCTACCGCACGATCTGCATCGGTTACTGGTGTTGAATCTGGTTTAGTTGTAACAACTAAATCCTGTGCCTGATATCGATCAAGTGAAATTGCATCAGCTAGGTCTGCAAGTGCATGGGCAAATGCAAGATCATCTTGTAGATCAGCAGATTGGTGCGTGTGCAAGTTGCCCATAGTGATTGAAGTCTAATCCTCTACTGAGGTAGGAGCGCTCTCTTTTACTGCCAACAACGAGCGAAGACTTGCCAACCTTGCAGTTCTATGAGGATTCGCAATTCCCTCTGGGCTTGCCCACGCATCTAGTTTGCATGTTTCTTCTGAGTGCGAACAGTTAGAAAGACAGTTAGCTGCAACTTCTGATAGATCACTAAATGCATCAATAATTTTTTGATTATCTATATGTGACAGTCCAAATGCTCGAATACCTGGTGTATCAATAATCCAGCCATGGCTTTCAGTGTGGCCTGTACTAACTAATGGAAGTGCAATTGCACTCGATGAGGTGTGTCGTCCTCGCCCGGTCGCTTCATTGACATCTCCAGTAAGTCGATCTGCATCCGGAACTAGTGCGTTTATAAGTGTTGATTTTCCGACTCCAGAGTGGCCGACAAGCACTGAGATCTTGCCATCTAAAACTTTATGTAGACGATTTAGATCTTTCTCTCGTGATGTGCTTTTGATTGCCGTTGGAATTATCTCAACATCAAGTCCTGCATACTCTGCCAAAAATCCAGGGACTTCATTTAAATCAGTCTTTGTTACTACAATCTTTGGAACTATACCTTCAGTAAAGGCAGAGACAAGAAAGCGATCAATTAACCCGCGACGTGGCTCCGGATTGGCTGCTGCGATAACAATTACAAGTTGATCAATGTTTGAAACAATAGTTCTCTCTACTTGTGCAGAATCATCAACCGTTCGGCTTAAAGAATTTCGACGATCTTTTACGCTAACAATCCGCGCTAATGAGCCTTCACTACCTGAGGTGTCACCAACTAATGAAACCTGATCACCAACTACAACAGATTTGGGACCTAACTCTCGAGCTCGCATAGCTGTAACAATTACCCCATCATCGGTGATACAAGTTTGACGACCGCGATCAACAGTAGTTACTAATGCTGAAATTGCATCTGAGTGTGAAGGTCTGTCTTTACTTCGTGGACGCGTACTTCTACTTGGGCGCACACGGGCATCTGTTTCATCGTATTCACGTGGCGTCATGCTAAGAGAGAGCTCCAAAGACCTGGAAAATCAGGAAGAGTTTTGCGAGTTGTCTCAATATTTTCTACTTCAATATCTTTCACCGCTAATCCAAGAACTGCTCCTGCTGTTGCAAGTCGATGATCATCGTAGGTGTGAAAAACTCCGCCATGAAGTGGGGCAGGATTGATTCGTAGTGCCGTTTCTTCTTCTACTACATCTCCTCCGAGTGAATTAACTTCTCTCGTTAAAGCAGCTAAACGATCTGTCTCATGCAAACGAAGATGACCTATTCCTCGCAAGTAAGAAGGTGAGTCTGCAAGGGCGGCCAGAGCTGCAATTGATGGAGTTAATTCACCAACATCATGTAGGTCAATATCTATTCCATGTATCTTGCCAGTTCCAGTAACAGTTAATCCGTTTTTGTTTAAGGTAACTGAACCACCCATTGAAGTTAAAATGGAACGAAGCTGATCACCAGGTTGTGTTGTAGTTCCTGGCCAATCAGAAATAGTTACGCTTCCTCCACAAACCATCGCAATTGAAAGAAATGGCGCAGCATTGGAAAGATCTGGTTCGATAACTAGGTCACAGCCATGAAGTTGACCTGGCTTCACGCTCCAGGTTTGTGAGTTTGAGTCGACTTCAACATTTCCACCAAATTGGCGAAGCATCTCTACTGTCATTTCAATGTGCGGCATGGAAGGCAATTTTTCACCTTTATGTTGAACTACTAACCCATCTGTAAATGAAGGCGCAACCAACAAAAGTGCAGATAAAAACTGACTTGATGCACTTGCATCAATAGATAACTTTCCGCCTTTGATTGAACCGTTTCCTTGCAAAGTAAGTGGAAGGCTGTAGCGATTCTCATGATTAATGGAAATACCAAGCTCTTCTAAGGCTTGAATCACTGGCCCTAATGGACGTTCGTAAGATCGCGGATCACCATCGAAGGCAACGTCACCTTGGGCAAGTGCAGCCAAAGGAGGAAGAAATCGCATGACAGTGCCTGCATTTCCAACATCGATTTTTGCTCCTCCAATTAGCCGAGCAGGAGTAATTCTCCAATGGAGTTCTTGCACCCCATCAACGTCAACAACCCTTTCTTCAATACCAGTTCCAAGAGATTTAATTCCGGCAACCATTAATTGACTGTCTCTAGAAACTAATGGGCGACGCAAAAGGGAGGGCGAATTGGCTTGTGCAGCCAAAATCAGTGCGCGGTTTGTAACTGATTTAGATCCAGGAATGACAACGCTTAATTGAACTGGTGAAGCCCCACGATAAATGGAGGGCCAGTTAATGTTCTTTGTCATCAGTACATTCTATCCCCTGTCGATAAGTTCAAGGTTTGAATAATGAAAACGCCTCATGCCTGCGATACCCTTGAATTATGTGTGGCAGATACGCGCAAACCGCCGATATGCGCGAACTTATGGAGCAATTTGAAGTATCCGGAACTGCTCCACAAAAAAGCCTGCCATTGAATTGGAATATCGCGCCCACAAATCCCATTTACATTATTAGAGGAACATCACCTGATCTTGCAACTGTTTCATGGGGTCTAATTGCCCCCTGGTTAAAAAATATTCAAGAAGCAAAAAACTCTCAATCGCGTGCAATTAATGCACGAAGTGAATCTATTTTTGAAAAACCAACTTTCAGAGATGCTTTTCGAACCACACGATGTTTGATTCCCGCAACGGGATACTACGAATGGGCAACCGCACTTGGTAAATATCCACCCAAGCAACCTTTTTATATCTGTGCAAAAGATAACATGCAACTCTCTATTGCTGGTATTTGGAGTAGTTGGATTGCACCAAAGGGAGAAGTGATAGAAACTGCTTCAATAATAACTCAGGAAGCTCAAGGTGAACTTGAAGCAATACATAGTCGAATGCCTGTCTTTATGCCTGCTGATCGATGGAAGTATTGGTTAGATCCGAAGGAAAATAATGTGGAGCGTCTGAAGTCATTAATGGTGGTTGAAAACCCTGATTCTCTGGTTATGGCTCGTCCCGTTTCAAATGCGGTTAACTCCGTTGCACATAATGGAAAAGAGTTGACTCAAGAAACACCTCTTGGAGAGCCAGAAACACTCTTTTAGCGATATTGTTTTGGGTGATGTCAATGGATTTAGTCAAAGAGAGCTCGGCGGATCGTGCTGTCCGCTTCGAGCGTGATGCTCTTGTCTTTACTAATCAGCTATATGCAGCAGCATTGCGATATACAAAAAATCCGCATGATGCAAAAGATTTAGTTCAAGATACTTATTTAAAAGCGTTTGCCTCTTTTCATCAATTTGAAGAAGGCACCAATTTAAAAGCTTGGCTCTACCGAGTTTTGACTACTACCTTCATTAATACATACAGAAAAGATCAACGCCGTCCGCAACTTTCCTCTGGTGAAGTTCAAGATTGGCAGTTAGCCGATGCAGCATCACATACAAGTGATCAAGGTAAATCTGCTGAAGTTGAGGCACTCGAAAATTTACCCGATAGTGATATTAAACGTGCGCTACAGGATATTCCCGAAGAGTTTCGAATTGCTGTCTACCTAGCCGATGTTGAGGGCTTCTCATACAAAGAAATTGCCGAGATCGTAGGCGTACCCACCGGAACAGTAATGTCTCGCCTTCATCGGGGAAGAAAACAGCTGCGGGAACGGTTAACTGATTATGCAAAAGAACTTGGATACAGCACCGATAAGAAGTCGGAGGCTAAGCCATGAGCGCGCATTTCGAACTAGCCTGTAATGAAGTTTTAAACTCTTTTGTGTTCATCATTGAAGGAAACATTGAAGCTCCACAAATGAATAAGATTGAAATTCATTTATCTCAGTGTCCAGCCTGTGAATCCGAACTTACCCATGAGCAATCCTTGCGTTCATTGATGCAAGAAACGCTCCGTAGAACCTGTAATGAACAGGCGCCAGAAGAGCTCCATGCATCAATTTTTCGCCAAATTCATGAGAACGCAACTGGTACTTTCACAGAAATTCATACCCAATACAGCATGACTGAGATTTCAATAGAGATTGACGAGTACGGACAAATTGAACATCACGAGGTTCGAATTGAACATAGTGAAGAAATTGTTGTAGTAAACAATCCCGTTGATCCAGATTCACTAGAGGATCAGGGTAAATAAAAATGCAATTTCCTGAAGATGTTCTAGGTGCGGTCGGACTAACAGAAATGATTGTTAGACCAGGTGATACTTCTGTAGCTCTAGGAATTGGAGACTTACCAATCATCGCTCCATCACAACTAATTAATTTAATGGAGCATGCTGCAATACTTTCATTAGATTTATATCTTGAAGCAGGACAGACCACGATTCCTGTGAGCACTGAGTTCTTGTCTCTTTCACCTGCCAGTATTGGAGCAGAGTTGCGAGCAACTTCACGTGTAATAAGTGTTGAAGATAAAGAGTTAACTTTTGAGTGCGAAGTTTATGAGCATGATCGACAAATTGCGGCTGCTCAAATAAAAAGATCAGCGGTGGAGCGAGTATCGTTCCTCGCCCGCACCGCTGCACTTAATTTGATGAGTGACTCATCAAATCATTAAACATTTATGCTTTCTTAGTTGCCCAGAAAATCTCTGCAATTTCATCAATTTTAGAAATTAATTGATCTGCAACTGCAATATCCTGTGTACCTTTTGTTCCTGCTGCACCAGCTAACTTGGTAGCATCATTAAAAAGTGTATGTAATTGTGGATAGGCTTCAAAATGAGGAGCCTTGAAATAATCAGTCCACAGAACCCATAGGTGTTCTTTTACTTGATGTGAACGCTCTTCTTTAATTGCGACTGAGCGTGATCGAAAATCAGCGTCGCTATTTGCTGCGTACTTTTCCATGCAAGCTTTCACTGATAGTGCTTCGATCTTTGCCTGTGCTGGATCGTAAACACCACATGGAAGATCGCAGTGTGCGTACACGGTAGTTTTTGGTGCAAACATTTCGGTCTCCTTTAATTGAACTTCAGGTGAGAGACTACCGCTCATGAGCAGATTTGGCACAGTCAGGGTGGTGGGGGGATCTATGGCACCTACTTACAAGGATGGGGCATGGTTACTTGTTAGATGGTTTACCAATCTGCCTGAGAGAAACTTTAGTACTGGGATGATCGGGAAAATTTATGTCATTGAAAAGCGAGAACGTCCAGGAATCTTTCTTGTTAAAAGGCTTAAGAAAGTTAGTGATCAGATGTTTTGGGTTGAAGGCGATAGCCAAAGCAGTACTGACTCTCGTCAATGGGGTTGGATCTATAGTGATGAACTAGTTGGACAAGTTATTTTTGCTTTAAAAAAATAGCTTAGCGAGTGAATGCTTCTAGCAATAAAGCTTTTTGCTCATCTTCATGCAGATGATGGCTTCCTGTTGCAGGAGACGCAGTAGAACGACGGGAAATTCGACGAAGAGTACGTGCTCCAAATCCACGACCACCATGTGCATCTGAAGTTCGTAGTGCGATGTGTGACCACGGCCCTTGATTGGCAGGTTCATCTTGTACCCAGAGCAAATTTGCATTTGGATGCTTGTTGGCCTCTGCGATCATCTCATCAATTGGAAGTGGATAAAGAAGTTCAACTCGAACAATTGCAGATGAGTTTTCTCCCATTTTTGCACGCTCAGCAACAAGGTCGTGATAAATCTTTCCAGAACAGAAAATAACCCGTGATGCATTGTTTACAGTTGCATCACCAATCACAGGTTGGAAATACCCGCTCGTGAAATCACTTAGAGCAGATGCTGCAGCCTTAAGTCGAAGCATTGATTTTGGAGTAAACACAATTAGAGGACGACGAGTTGGATTTTTTGCATGCCAGCGAAGTAAGTGGAAATAATTTGCAGGGCTAGCAGGCTGGGCAACAGTCATGTTTTGTTCGGCACACAGCTGTAAATATCTTTCAATACGTGCCGATGAATGATCAGGTCCTTGCCCCTCATAACCGTGTGGCAAAAGTAGAACTACTGAAGAACGCTCGCCCCATTTTTGTAAAGCTGAAGAAATAAATTCATCAATAATGGTTTGGGCACCATTAGCAAAATCTCCAAACTGACCTTCCCAAAGAACAAGTGCATCAGGACGCTCAAGGCTATATCCGTATTCAAAACCCATTGCAGCGTATTCACTAAGGAGTGAATCAATAACAAAGAATTGATTTTCATCATTAATGAGTGAACGAAGTGGTGTCCATTCATTACCGTTTTCTTTATCAATAATTACGGCATGGCGATTTGAGAATGTACCTCGACGTGAATCTTGTCCAGCAAGTCGAATTGGGTGACCCTCTTTTAGTAGGGATCCAAAAGCAAGCATCTCTCCAGTAGACCAATCAATGGTGGCATCATTGAGTGACTCAACTCGCTTAGCTAGCTGAGGTGTCAACTTAGGATGAACATGGAAACCTTCTGGAACTGCAGATTGAGTTGCAGCAATTTCGCGAGCGGTGCTCTCAGTGATTGCAGTGGCAATTGCTGTCGGAGCTGGCGGTACTGGGGCTTTAAAGTTGGAATCTGAATTAAAGTCAGTATTTGTGAGTGAAGCAAAGACAGATTCAAGTTGAGTTTGATAATCGCGTGCGATCTCTTCAGCCTCTTCAGGTGTGATATCGCCACGACCTACTAAAGCTTCGGTATATAAGGTTCTTGTTGATCGCTTTGCATCAACTAATTGATACATCAAGGGCTGTGTAAAGCTTGGCTCATCACCCTCATTATGACCGCGACGGCGATAACAAATCATGTCGATAACAACGTCTTTATTAAACTCTTGACGATACTCGAAAGCTAAACGAGCTACTTGAACACATGCTTCTGGATCATCACCATTTACATGAAAAACTGGTGCCTGGATTATCTTTGCATAATCAGTTGAATACTGTGAAGTTCGTGAAGCTTGTGGCCCTGTTGTAAAGCCAACTTGATTATTTACAACAATATGAACTGTGCCACCGGTTCGATAACCACCTAAACCGGACATCTGAAGAACTTCGGCGTTAACTCCCTGACCTGCAAATGATGCATCTCCATGCAAAAGAATAGGCAGGATTGAAAAAGCATTTTTGATATTGTGTCGATCTTGTTTTGCACGAACAATTCCTTCGAGTACTGGGTTAACGGCTTCCAAGTGAGAAGGGTTTGCTGCCAAATACACTTTGGTTTGCGCGCCTGATTCAGCTGTAAAGACACCTGAAGTACCTAGGTGATACTTAACGTCACCAGAACCATGAATCTCATTTTCGGCATAGTGACCTTGGAACTCTTGGAAAATCTGGCCTGCTGATTTGCCAGCAACGTTTGCCAACACATTAAGCCGTCCGCGGTGTGGCATTCCAATACAAACTTCTTCTAAACCTTTTTCAGCTGCAGTGGATATAACGGCATCTAGAAGTGGAATCACTGATTCTCCACCTTCTAGTGAGAATCGCTTTTGTCCAACAAATTTTGTGTGCAGGAATGACTCAAATGCCTCTGCGCTATTTAATTTACGTAACACTCTCAACTGTTCTTCACGTGGCAACTTGGCATATCCAACTTCAACACGTTCTTGAATCCATTGACGCTCTTGCGGAACTTGAATGTACATGTACTCAACGCCAACAGATCTGCAATAAGCATCTCGAAGAATTCCAAGTATCTTGCGAAGAGTCATAAATTTCTTGCCACCAAAGCCGCCAGTTGCAAACTCACGATCAAGATCCCACAAAGTTAAACCATGTGTAACTACATCTAGATCTGGATGTGAACGTTGCATATAGACCAGTGGATCAACATCAGCAATTAGATGGCCAAAGGTTCGATACGCATGAATTAACTGTTGAACACGAGCAGTTTTGTTAATCTCTTCATCACGCGTAAATGCAAAATCTGAAGACCATCGAATTGGTTCATAAGGAATGCGTAGTGCTGCAAATATTTCATCGTAGAAACCTTCGGCACCCAAAAGATACTCATGCATGCGGCGCAAGAAATCACCTGACTGTGCACCTTGAATAATGCGATGGTCGTATGTACTTGTGAGGGTAATGACTTTACTTACTGCCATATTCACAAGTGTTTCTTCACTTGCCCCTTGGAATTCTGCTGGGTAGTCCATGGCGCCCACGCCCAGAATCAAACCTTGACCCTGCACCAACCTTGGAACTGAGTGAACAGTTCCAATAGTTCCTGGATTTGTAATCGACATTGTTGTGCCGGCAAAGTCCTCGACAGTTAATGCTCCTGCCCGAGCCTTTTTGATGATCGCTTCATATGCGTTCCAGAATTGTCCAAAATCTAATTCTTCACACCCTTTGACAGAAGGTACAAGTAATTGGCGTGATCCATCAGGCTTTGCAAGATCAATCGCAATTCCTAAATTCATATGTTCTGGTTTGCCAATTGCTGGCTTTCCATCGATCTCGCCAAAAAATGCATTCATCTCTGGCATAGCTCGTACTGCTTTAATCATTGCATAAGCAACAATATGTGTGAATGAAACTTTGCCGCCTCTGCCTCGGGCTAAGTGATTATTTAAAACAATTCGATTATCAATCATCAGTTTTGCAGGTACTACACGCACTGATGTCGCAGTTGGAACAGAGAGTGAACCTTCCATTGACTGCACAACACGTGCGCTAACTCCACGAAGTGGCTCTAACGTTGATGCAGAAGGCGTAATCAAAACTGGAACTGGCTTAACAATTGGGTCTGCTGGAGTTGCCGGTGTTAGTGCATTTTCTCGCACAACTGGTTGTGTTGATTGAGTTGGTGCAAGCGGTTGAGCAACTTGTGTAATTGGTGCCTGTGTAACAGGTTGTGCAACTTGTTGTTGAGCTGCCTGCTGGACAGACTTTGGAATTGGTGGAGTAGGTGGTGAGTTTTTAATTGCCCCAGTGTTTACTGATGCACTTGAATTACCATTTGAACCAACATGTGAACCAGGTTTATTTACTTTGAAGTACTCAATCCATGCAGGGTCTACAGAAGTAGGATCCGCTAGATAATGCTCGTACATTTCATCTACGAGCCAATCATTTGCGCCAAAATCCTGTGCCGACACTGGCAAGCTCCTTTTGCATTGACTAGGACCTAAGCCTATCGGCAGGAGCCTTCCAGCATAAACATTTTATTTTATGGGCCTTGGCGAGATTGGCCACAGTTATTCAGGCGTCATTTGGCCCCAAAATACGGCACAGTTTGGCTATGGGATTAGCAGTGGTTACAGGCGCCAGCCGAGGACTTGGTTTTGAGAGCGCTAAGGCGCTGGCAAGTGCCGGTTTTGATATTGCCATGATTGCAAAGGATCCATCTAGGTTAAATCTTGCTCAACAAAAACTACTCGCGCAGTTTCCGCATCAAAAATTTACTGCCTACCCAGTTGATCTAGAAGATATGGCTGCCACCAGAGGGATCGCCGAAAAAATCACTTCTCAAGAACAGACCCCTGAGATTTTAATGATTGCTCATGGAGTAATGAGTGAAAAAATGTCTAAGACATTAAAAACAACTGATGGTGAATGGCGCCGAGTTATGTCAATCAACTTGGATTCTGTATTCACTCTAGTTAATGGATTAGTGCCCGCCATGGTCGAAGCCAGAAAAGGCCGAGTCATTATTTACTCTGCATGTTTAGGAAGAATGTCAGGTCCAGGAACTGCCGGTGGCCTTGCGCCGTATCGAATTAGTAAAGCTGGAGTTAATGCATTCGTTAGAAATCTGGCTCATGAAACTGGCTTGGGTTCCCGTGGAGTATTAGTAGATGCAATCTGTCCTAATCATTCAGCAACAGATATGGGAGGGCCCGATGCACCCCGCACTCCCGAAGAAGGCGCAGCAACGGCAAACTGGTTAGCGATTCGCGAATTTAACCCTGGAGATTTAACCGGAGTTTTGTGGGAAGACTACGAAGTAGTGCCTTGGTAATAAATTTAAATTCTAAGGAAATAAACTGTCTAAATATCTGTTGGAATTGCTCTCAAAGTTGCAATTAAAGTTGTAAGTGCAAGTAGTGCAAGTGCTCCAGCTACAAACCATAACTTTGCCTGCAACATGTAAGTAACTACACCCAATGCAATTAAGTTTGCTAGAACCGAGGGTGATCTTCCAAAGTACTTCCCTTTGCGATAACCAACAGCAGAGATAGCCAGTCCACCTGAACCTAGAAGTGCGAACAAGAGCACACCCAATAAAGGCAACAACTCAAATGAATCAGCAAAAATAGTTAGCCCGACTAACCACATCGCTAAAGCAAAAATCACTCCAGCCTCAAGGAACAGTAGGGATGCCACTAGTGCGCGAGCTTTTGCAGCTTTGACAGAATCTGAGTTCACGATAGGAGTTTAACTCAAGCCGCACTCTCATCACGTTGCTTAGGAGCGAGAGTAAGTTCAATTAACTCGCCTTCTGCATCTCGTGCTGCAACTTCTTTAAGAGATGGACGACCTGCTTTGCGCTTTTTGGCAATGATGCGACCATCTTCAAATAGTTCACCACCCCATACGCCAGCTGGCTCTTGGCGTGATAAAGCGCCTTCTAAACACTGTGCTCGCACAGGGCATCCACCGCATAGAGATTTAGCTTGCGCGACTTCTAACTCGTCCTCAGAAAAGTAGAGTTCAGGATCGCTAGTGTGACATGGCAAGTTAAATGAAGAGCCATCGCTGTATGTGCCTGTTACGGCATCTAAACCGATCTTCTCATCTGCCCAGCCTGGTACTAATAGTTCGCTGAAGAGAACGCTCATGTTCTCACCTCTTTTTTCTGGGAAACTCTGTCTCCCTGTTGGCCGATTGTTATCGGGTACTGCTTCCAGTCTTTCTCTTATTGGTTATTTGTCTTTACTCGTTTGAGTTTTGTTCACTATAGAAAAAGAAAAAGGGCTCCGAATCCTTGTGGATTCGAGGCCCTTGGCTTCTAGTTCTATATCGAATTATTCGATTGAACCACCATTGGCCTCTTGTCCGGCATAAAAAGCTGCGTAAAACGCAGGCTTTGAGGTATGCCAAGAAGACTTTTTGGTTGTATGAGAAGCGGCAATCGCAGCAGAACGCGGTGCGTTTGCTGTTACGAATAATGCGTTAGACATATTCGTTGATCCCTTCTCTCATCTTCACTACCCGCCATGGACAGTGAAGTGACAATGGTAAAGCATGGGCGACCTTACTTGCAAGGCGATTAATTTGAGCGTAAATGGCTAGTTAACTAGCCCCGCCTCGAGAAGAAATCGAGATGGCTTTCCGCGAAAACTGAGGCGCAGATCTGCCTTGGCTCGTGTGATGCCCACATAAAACAAACGTCTTTCCTCATCGATTGATGCTTGATCACCTGTGGTGCTGTTATTTTCTAAGGGCAATATGCCCTCGCTGGCACCCATCAGAAATACACGTTCCCACTCCAAGCCCTTTGCAGCATGCAAAGTTGCAAGGGTTGTTACTGGCATTGTTGGAGGATTATTCTGAGAAACTAAATCCTCAACTTCACGAAGATATGTGCGCAAATTCTTTGGAGCAAATGCGGTGTCAGAATCTAACTCTCGCGCCAGGTGCAAGAGAGCGGCAATTCCATCTATTGGCCCACCTGTTAGAAATGGTTGAGCTAGTGTTCGAAGTTCATCTAGCCACTCAACTCCTTGTGTTGGAATAACAGATGCATTTCGAACTAAGCGAAGAAAATCTCGAACTTCTTTACGCTCAAAAAAGCGTTCGGTGTTACGAACCTGGTTTGGCAAGTTTGCTTTGTTCATAGCTTTTTCTAAACCATTGAGCTGGTTATTTGTTCGTGCAAGAACAGCAATCTCTTGCGGGGCAACACCTTCTGAAATCAGTGCAGTGATATCTCGAATAATTCCTGCAATCTCTGCTGACTCATCGTTATATGAGGTAATTGTTGGCTTTGATCCGTGATCATTTATCGCAACTAGCTCGTTACCCATGGCACCTTTGCGCAAGATGCTGTTGGCTGTGTAGATAATCTCAGGCGTAGATCGATACCCGGTTGTTAAGCGGATAACTTCAGCGTCGGGAAATCTGTTTGTAAATGAATTGAGAAAAACCGGAGTTGCAC
>WLHC01000002.1 GCA_009702925.1 Actinomycetota bacterium | reverse complement strand
GGCAGTAGTGGCTAGAATTGGCACTGTTCACGAGTCCTACGTATTAGCCCCGGCTTAGTAGGCGGCAACCCTCCACCGCGGCGGGGTGCTCCGGGTGACGAACAGGCCAGGTAACTGGCAAGTGCGTGAAGGAAGATTTTCCAATGACAAATTTTGACCACTCAAGAATGCACTTGAAGAAACAACGTTGCCAATGAGTACTGGAGCTTGGTTAGAAACACACGATCCTGGTGAAAGAGCTTTTCTTTCAATCGGTGAACTTGTACTTGAAAGCGGAGAAGTTTTACCTAACGTTGTCATTGCATATCAAAGCTGGGGAAAAATTAATGCAACCCAGGACAATGTCATTCTTATCAATCATGCATTAACTGGTTTTCCTGATGTTCCTGGTTGGTGGCCATCAATGGTGGGCCCAGGGCTTCCTTTTGACACCGATACATACTTTGTCGTTTGTCCTAATGTGATTGGTGGTTGCCAGGGATCAACTGGTCCGTCTTCTCTTGCACCAGATGGTAAACGGTGGGGCTCTCGTTTTCCAGCGATAAATATCCGCGACATGGTTGCTGCAGAGGTGGCATTTACAAATGCCATGGGAATCAAAAAATATAAGTTGGCAGTAGGTCCTTCACTCGGTGGAATGCGTGCACTGGAATGGGCTATTCAACACCCTGATCGAGTTGGCGCAATTTGCACTATAGGTTCATCTGCCGTGGCCACCGGTGATCAGATTGGAACGGCATCGATACAAATCCGCGCAATTAAAACCGATCCATTTTTTAACAACGGTGATTACTATGAACAGGAAAAAGGACCAGAAGAGGGAATGGGCATTGCACGTCGAATTGCCCATCTGACATATCGCACTGAGGCAGAGATGGACGTCAGGTTCGGACGGCAGTTACAAGGAGATGACACAGGCCGGTATGCAGTCGAGTCTTATTTAGATCACCAAGCCCAAAAACTATGGAAGCGATTTGATGCAAACACCTACATTGCATTGACCGAGGCAATGAATAGCCATGATGTTGGCCGAGATAGAGGCGGAGTTGCCGCAGCCCTTTCAACGATAAAAATTCCTGTTATTGCTGTTGGAATTGATACGGACAGGCTCTTTCCTGTGCGCCTTCAGGCCGAGATTGCCGAACTTGCACCCGCTGCAGCGCCTTTGGTGGTTATTTCCAGCCCGTTTGGCCACGATGGCTTCCTTGTTGAGGTTGAAAGCGTGGGAGAGGTCATCAGACAGGCTTTAAATCTCTCTAAATAGCGGTTTTGGATGTGCATTTAGGGTCAAAACCAAATTATAATATAGCCATCGCATCAGCCGAATGGCTGAGAAAAAACCAAAGGACAATTGTGGCTGTATTTAGTGCGCTCAAAAACAAGGTGAAGCCAAAGGCTTCGGCAAAAAAAGCTGTTGCAAAGAAGGCCGTTGCCAAAAAAGCTCCTGTGAAAAAAACATCAGCATCAAAATCACCTGCTAAGAAAGCTACTGCAAAGAAATCGGTTGCAAAAAAGAGCGCTCCAGTTAAGAAAGCCCCTGTCAAGAAAATAGAACTTAAAAAAGATCTGACTGCAAAAGATGTTCAAGCAATTGTTGACACCAAAAATGCCGTTCTTCGTCACAACGAAGTTTTGGCCGAACTTGAAGTCCGTGGAATTACATCGATCAACCGAATTCCAAAAAAGGTAGACAAGGATTTAGTAGACGAAGCGCGCTCGCTGGCAAGTGAAGTTCCTTTAATGATTGAGAAGCTGCGCAAATCCGGACTTGGTTCCCCATCTCGAATTTTGAAGAAAAGTGAGTATGAGTTAATTGCTCCAAAGGTCGAACCAGTTAAAGCTACATCTGAAAAGATAGATGCAAAGACTGGAAAAACCGTCGTTACGAAAATTGATGGCGAGGATGTTGAGTTAGAAGAAGTTGAACTAGAAGATGTAGAGACTTTAATCAAGGAAGTTGTCGAGATTATCGACAGCGAAGAAGAGGACAAAGGCAATCAGCCTCGCGTAGTTGACCTTGCCGATGAGGCCACACAGGGCAATGAAGAGAATGCATTTACATTAAAGGCCTCCGAAGAAGACGATGCTCCTGTTCAAACAGTTATGACTGCTGGAGCAACGGCTGACCCAGTAAAGGACTATTTAAAGCAGATTGGTCGCGTTGCACTCCTTAATGCAGAGCTAGAAGTTGAGCTTGCTACACGAGTTGAAGTTGGCTTATTTGCCGAAGAGAAATTGAAGCACGAAAAGAAGTTGGACAAAAAATACAAGCGAGAACTCGAGTTCCTTGTTGAAGATGGAAAGCGCGCCAAAAATCACCTTTTGGAAGCAAACCTTCGTTTGGTGGTTTCGCTAGCAAAGCGTTACACAGGACGTGGCATGTTGTTCCTTGATTTGATTCAAGAAGGAAACTTGGGACTTATTCGCGCCGTTGAAAAGTTTGACTATACAAAGGGTTACAAGTTCTCCACTTATGCAACGTGGTGGATCCGCCAGGCAATTACCCGTGCAATGGCTGATCAAGCTCGCACAATTCGTATTCCAGTCCATATGGTTGAAGTCATTAACAAGCTTGCCCGTGTTCAGCGCCAGATGCTTCAAGATCTTGGCCGCGAACCGACCCCAGAAGAGCTAGCTAAAGAATTAGATATGACACCTGAAAAGGTAGTCGAAGTTCAAAAGTATGGCCGCGAACCAATTTCACTACACACACCCCTTGGAGAAGAAGGTGACTCTGAGTTCGGAGATTTGATCGAGGATTCAGAGGCAGTAGTTCCTGCAGATGCCGTTTCATTCACATTACTTCAAGAGCAGTTGCACTCTGTTTTAGATACTCTCTCAGAGCGCGAAGCTGGTGTTGTCGCGATGCGCTTCGGATTAACTGATGGTCAACCAAAAACACTTGATGAGATCGGAAAAGTTTACGGTGTAACACGTGAGCGTATTCGTCAGATTGAATCAAAGACCATGTCAAAGCTTCGCCACCCTTCACGTAGCCAGGTGCTGCGAGATTATCTAGATTAAGATAAATCGTTGATCATGGGTGAGAATGCAAAGGTTTTCATCAATCCTAAAAGCGGTTCGATCCGCATAACGGGAACGATTGATATTGTGGATTCAGAGGGAAATGTCACAGGTACCCTTGAAAATCCTAAGTTTTGTGGCTGTGGTCAATCCAAAGAAAAACCCTTATGCGATGGATCGCATAAGGGAGTTCCCAAAGAAAAGTAGATTTAGTTTTTAGATTCGATGAGTTTTTCTGATTCATCTTGAATCTTTGCAGCAATTGGCTTTAGCTTTTCAGCGTATTCCTTGCCGTGGTGGCTGCAGAACATGAGCTCTCCACCATTGAGAAGTACTGCTCGGACGTATGCCTGGGCACCGCAGCGATCGCAACGATCTAAGGCGTTAAGAGGTACTGATTCAAGCAACAACTGTTCTGTCATATCTCTCTCCGTTTCCCTGTACTTCCAACTATTTAAACTTCCTTACATGGAACAGGAAACCACATATATTTATTCCCCGCTTGATTTAATCTATAATTTATCGATAATTTACACTGAGAAATCCATTTTTCCACTATCTGAGACTGTTTCGGCGCGCTTTGCGCGCAAATGGGCTCTAGGCAGTTAGCCTTTGCCCTCATGGCCGAGAAAGATGCAACAAGTTCGCAAGATAGCTACACCGCAAAAGATCTTGCAGTTCTCGAAGGCCTAGATGCAGTTCGCAAACGTCCGGGTATGTACATCGGATCCACTGATTCACGTGGTCTCATGCACTGTCTGTGGGAGATCATTGATAACTCAGTCGATGAATCATTGGCCGGCCACTGTAAAAAAATTGAAATCAATCTTGAGTCTGATGGTTCTGTGGAAGTCCATGATGATGGTCGCGGAATTCCAGTCGATAAAGAAGCAAAGACTGGTTTAACTGGTGTTGAAGTAGTACTCACCAAACTTCATGCTGGTGGAAAATTCGGTGGTGGCTCATATGCTGCATCAGGTGGACTCCATGGTGTTGGCGCTTCAGTTGTAAATGCACTTGCTTCCAGACTTGATGTAGAAGTTGACCGTGATGGCAAGATTTACTGGATGTCTTTTCAGCGAGGCACTGCAGGAATATTTGATGGTGATGGACCTAAGGCTTCTTTTCAACCAAAGTCTGGTTTGCGTGTAATTGGAAAGATTTCTTCTAAGGTAACTGGAACTCGAATTAAATGGTGGAGTGACCGTCAAATCTTTTTGAAAGAGGCAGAGTTAGATCTGACCGACATCTATGACCGTGCACGTCAAACTTCTTACTTGGTTCCAGGATTGACTTTGGTTGTAAACGATAATCGGACAAAGGCAAAAACCACTGAAACCTTCTTCCACAAGAGCGGAATCACCGAATATTGTAATTTTTTGCAACCAGATGAAGCTGTTGGAGATGTAATTCGAATTTATGGAACTGGGCATTATCAAGAGACCGTGCCTGTTTTAGACGACAAAGGCCACATGGTCTCCACAGAGGTCGAGCGCGATATGGAAGTTGATATCGCTATGAAGTGGGGTAATGGCTTTGAAACTACACAGCGTTCTTTTGTAAACATTATTGCAACGCCAAAAGGTGGAACTCACGTTCTTGGCTTTGAGCGTGCACTAGTAAAAGTCGTCAATGAAGCACTTAGGTCTACAAAAACTCTTGCAAACAAAGAGATCGATGTCATCAAAGATGACGTCCTTGAAGGTTTGACTGCAGTAGTCACAGTTCGAATGTCTGAGCCACAGTTTGAAGGCCAGACAAAAGAGGTATTAGGAACATCTGCTGCTACACGAATAGTCTCGGCTGTGGTGGCCGAAAAAATGAAAGAGTATTTCAATACAACTAAGCGCATTGATAAAGCTAATGGGCGACTTGTTCTAGAAAAGATCGCCGCCGCATCTCGTACACGAATTAGTGCAAGAGCCCATAAGGACTTGCAGCGACGTAAAAATGCGCTGGAATCTTCATCGCTACCGACAAAGCTCTCGGATTGTCGCTCAGAGGATGTGACACGTACTGAGTTGTTTATTGTAGAAGGTGATTCCGCTCTTGGTACAACAAAGGCTGCCCGTAACAGTGAGTTCCAAGCGATTTTGCCGATACGTGGAAAGATTTTAAATGTGCAGAAGGCTTCTCTATCTCAAATGTTAGAAGACAAAGAGTGCGGTTCGATCATTCAAGTTATTGGTGCAGGCTCTGGTAAGTCTTTTGATTTAGATGAGGCTAGATATGGTCGAATCATTTTAATGTCAGATGCTGACGTTGATGGCGCGCACATTCGTTGCCTCTTGTTAACTCTAATGTATCGATACATGCGTCCATTGATCGATTCCGGCCGAGTATTTGCAGCGATTCCACCATTACACCGTATAGAAGTTATGGGTGGGGGAGGCAAGAAGGGCGACTACATTTACACGTACTCTGATGATGAGATGAAAAAGCTAACTGCAGATCTAAAGAAGAGTGGAAAGCGTTGGAAAGAGCCTATTCAGCGCTACAAAGGTCTCGGCGAAATGGATGCAGATCAGCTTCGTGAAACAACGATGGACCCAGATGCTAGAACTTTACGCAGAATCACTGTCAAAGATGCCGCTGCAGCAGAGGCGATGTTTGAACTGTTAATGGGAAGTGATGTGGCCCCACGCAAAGAGTTTATTGCTAACGCAGAAATTGATCGCGAACATATCGACGTTTAGTCGATAGCAACTAAATCGAAATATTCATCTTTCCAAAGATCTTCATCGCCATCTGGCAACAAAATTACACGTTCGGGCTTTAGCGCTTGTACCGCGCCTTCATCGTGAGAAACCATAATGACAGAGCCTTGGTACTCAGCTAATGCGCCAAGAATTTCTGCTCGTGAGGCAGGATCTAAGTTATTTGTTGGTTCATCAAGTAGTAAAACATTTGCTGCCGAAACAACTAGAACGGCAAGTGCCAATCTAGTTCTTTCTCCACCGGATAAGACTTTGACCGGTTTATGTACGTCATCACCAATAAATAAGAATGAACCAAGAGTGTTTCTGGCAGTTGGTTCGTTGATATCAGGAGTTGCAGACATCATATTTTCTAAAATTGTTCGCTCGAAATCTAGGGATTCATGCTCCTGGGCGTAGTAGCCAATTTTTAAACCGTGACCATGTTCAACTTTTCCTGTATCTGATTCAAGTTCACCGGCCAAAATTCTTAGTAGAGTTGTTTTACCAGCACCGTTTAATCCAAGAATGACAACTCTTGAGCCTTTGTCGATTACGCACGATACATCTGTAAAGATTTCAAGTGAGCCGTAGTTTTTAGAAAGCTCTTCACCAGATAGCGGAGTTTTGCCACATGGAGCCGGAGTTGGAAAACGAAGTCTTGCAACTTTATCTGCAACGCGAACATCTTCTAAACCACTACGAAGCTTGTCCGCTCGACGTAACATGCCCTGTGCAGCAGTAGCTTTTGATGCCTTAGCTCGCATTTTTTCGCCTTGCTTCTGCAAAATCTCAGCACGTTTTTCTGCGTTGGCACGCTCTTTCTTGCGGCGATGCTCATCCTGCTCGCGCTGAAGGAGATAGGCCTTCCAGCCCAAGTTATAGACATCGATGACGTTTCTATTGGCATCAAGGTAGAAAACCTTATTTACAACGGTTTCAATCAAATTTACATCGTGAGAGATAATGACAAGTCCACCTGAGTACTTTGACAAAAACTCACGTAGCCAAACAATTGAGTCGGCATCCAAGTGGTTTGTCGGTTCATCGAGTAAAAGAGTTTCTGCGCCGCTAAACAAAATTCGAGCAAGTTCGATACGACGACGTTGTCCACCGGAAAGTGTTGAGAGTTCATTTGAAAAGACTGCCTCTGAAACACCTAATGATGTGGCAATAGCCTCAGCTTCAGCAGATGCTGCGTAACCACCCGCAGCTGAAAACTCTGCCTCAACTCGGCCATAACGCTCCATCGCTTTTTCCAATGCATCACCTTGTGCCGTCGCCATCTCTTCTTCGACAGAACGCATTCGAGATGAGATTTGATCTAAATCTCGCGCAGAGAGGATTCGATCGATAACAGTTCCTGGTTCATCACCAGTTCGAGGATCTTGAGGCAGATAGCCAATTTTTCCTGTGCGATTTACCGCCCCACCAGCGGGCATGGTCTCACCGGCAAGAACTTTAGCTAGCGTTGATTTACCTGCACCGTTTCGACCGACAAACCCAATGCGATCGCCATCATTGATTCGTACCGTGACGCCCTTGACTAAAAGGCGTGCACCGGCACGAAGTTCAAGTGCTTGGGTTGAAATCACACCCAAGTCTATCTAGTTGGATTAAGCAGCACCAATTCGAGTACGACGTGGGGCAGCAAAGGCCTTTCCAACTGCTGTTAACTCTTCTGATACTTGAGCCTTAATAGCTTCTTCACTCTTAAGCAGTTTTGTTAACTCAGCAATTACAGATTTAAGTTCTTTTTGCTCTGTCTCAAGTTCGATTTTGCTCATCTTAGTTAAACGTCGAAGTGGCATGTCTAAGATGTACGTTGCCTGTTCTTCATTTAACTTAAAGTCTTTAATCAACTTATCTTTGGCTTGAGCAGCATCATCACTGGCTCGAATAATCTTAATGACCTTATCGATATCGATTATCGCCTTCAAAAGGCCATCCACTAAGCCAAGTCTTGATTGGGCTTTTGCTTTGCGAAACTCAGATCGTCGTCGAATTACTTCGATACGGTGATCGATAAAGACTTTCAATAACTCCTTCAAACCAAGAGTCTGCGGCTTGCCTTTTACGAGTGCAACTGCGTTAATTGCAAAAGCATCTTCCATGGGAGTAAGCGCATAGAGTTTTTCGAGAACCTCTTCTGGTTCAAAGCCATTCTTTAGCTCAATGACAACATTTGTTCCTGTCTGACCATCGGTCAAGTCGATGATGTCGCTAATTCCTTGAATCTTTTTATTTTTAACCAATGTAGCGATACGTTCGACTACTTTTTCTGGTCCAATTGTGTAAGGAAGCTCTTTGATGATGATTCCCATCTTGCGACTGGTCACCTTCTCAATTTCTACGGTTGCTCTAACTTTGAAGGAGCCTTTTCCAGTTGCATAAGCCTCACGGACGCCTTCTAAGCCAACAATTTCACCACCAGTTGGAAAATCAGGACCAGGCACAAACTTCATTAACTGTTTAACGGTCGCTGTTGGATTTTCAATCAAGTGCTTAGTAGCCGCAATTACTTCACCAAGATTATGTGGCGCCATATTTGTTGCCATACCTACGGCAATTCCTGAGCCACCATTAACCAAAAGATTTGGATATGCAGCTGGTAAAACGATTGGTTCAGATAGCTGTCCGTCATAGTTTGGTCCAAAATCAACGGTGTCTTCGTCGGCTTCGGCAACCATAGCCATTGCAGCTGCTGCCAATCTTGCCTCGGTATAACGCATCGCCGCTGGACCTGCATCTAATGAACCAAAATTTCCATGGCCATCAATTAATGGCAAGCCCATTGAAAAACTTTGTGCCATGCGAACGAGTGCGTCATAAATTGCACCATCACCGTGAGGGTGCAACTTACCCATCACTTCACCGACAACGCGTGCACTCTTTACATGCCCACGTTCTGGTCGAAGACCCATATCTGCCATCTGATGCAAAATTCTCCGATGTACTGGCTTTAATCCATCGCGAGCATCAGGTAGAGCACGAGAGTAAATAACAGAGTATGCGTATTCAAGAAAAGACTCAGAGACTTCTTTTGATACATCGATATCAATTATTTTTCCTGGATACTCACCAGGCTTTGGGCCAACAGGTTTCTTTCCTTTTGCCGCAGATTTCACGGGCGTCTTTGCATTTGCCATGTGCGCATTCTGCCAAGACAGTGGATTAATTCAGGGGAGGGCGCGCCCCAACGGATGAAACGCACTTCGCTGCAAGAGCAGCGCCGGCTGAAAGTGCTTGAGTTAGGTCACTGGTTTCAAGCCATTTTGGAATAAAACCAGCGGCAAATGAATCACCTGCACCAGTGGTATCCACAACATTTGTAGTGACTGCAGGAACTTTCGATGTATGTCCTGCGTTAATTCCCATAGCGCCTTTAGATCCCAACTTGATTACAACAAGTGGGGTGTACTCCGTCAATTTCTTCTCGGCTACTTCAACATCAGTTTCATCTGCGAGATACAAAGCCTCTTCAGAGTTTAAAAGTATGCCATCCATGAGTGAAACCCATGACAAGACCTCTTCGCGAGATACGATTTTCATCGCTCCGGTCGTTGTAGGGTCAAAGAAAATTGGTTTGCCTGCTGCTTTAACTTTTTTTACCATCGCAAGTACTGATTCACGACTTCTAAAATCAAGGAGTGCGTAGCCACTTAGATAGACGCCATCAATATCATCAAGTGGCGGAAGATCTGCAACTTCTAAATCGGCATTGGCACCATTGTCTGGAAACATAGTTCGCTCACCATTAGAGTCAACCAAGATCACCACAACACCTGTTGGACGTCCAGAGTGCATCAAATTTAAGTGCTCAACTCCATACTTATCTAAATCAGAAATGAGAGCAAAACCAACTGGATCATTTCCCGTTCTTGCAACCAAATGCGCTTTGGTATTTGTGCGCGTAATCCACGTAGCAACGTTGGCCGCTTGCCCCCCTGGGTGGCTAGAGATTTTGCTCGCCGTATCGTTTCCGTAGTTAATTGGCTCTTTAAGCTGAGAAATTACATCCAGTGCAATATCTCCTATACAGAGAATTTTCTTCATGAGAGTGCCACAGCAATCTCTGCTGCAAGGGCGCAGTTAGATTTAATGATTTCAGTGTTTATTTTCAGCGACTCGCCATTAGATGCTTTGTGGAAGTGTTCCAGTAAAAACGGAGTCACAGCCTTGCCATCAATTCCTTCTTGTTGGGCGCGCGCTAAGCCACTTGCTAATATCTCATCATGTCGGGCTCTTGGCATTTCTACAGCCACCGGATTGGCAACGATTAATGATTTAAATTGTGTTGCAATATCTTTTCGAGTTTTTATTATCTTTGCGATCTCTGCAGCATTTTCAACACGGTGTTCTAGAGTAAAACCAGAGTCGGTAAGGTAGAAGCCCGGAAATGAATTGGTCTTATATCCAACTAGCCCTATAGATAAAGTTTCTAACCGCTCAAGAGTTGCATGAACATCCAAGATTGACTTTACTCCTGCGCAAACCACTGTCATATCAAGTTGTGACAAAGCGGTCAGATCTGCTGATTCATCAAATGATTCTGATGCGCCCCGGTGAACGCCACCTAATCCACCAGTTGCAAAAACCTTGATACCCGCAACAGCTGCGATATGGGCAGTTGCCGCAACTGTCGTTGCCGCACTTTTATTTTGTGAAACGATTATTGCAAGATCTCGAATCGATGCCTTAGCAATGTCATCATGATTTGCGATCGAATCTAGTTCGTGTGGTTCTAGCCCAATTAAAATCTTTCCATCAAGTAATGCGATTGTGGCCGGAACTGCACCGCCTTTTCGAACAATCTCTTCACATTGCCTTGCAACCTCAAGATTTGATGGACGCGGAAGGCCATGACTAATTATCGTAGATTCGAGGGCAACAATGGGTTTGCCCGCTTTAATTGCCTGGCCTACCTCAGATGAATACTTTATTGCACTGATCATGGACAAACTCTAATACACATTCGTGGGAAGATATGCACGTGCATTTATCCCAAATAACGCCTTCAATTTTTTCATCCCTTGGGTTAGAAAGCGCTACGGATCACTTAAATGTTGGTGTTTCTCCTATGGGACGCGAACTTCTTTTTCTTATTGATGGATTTGGCATTGACGTTCTAGAAAAATACTCACAAGTTATGCCAACAATCTCCCGAATGGTTAATCACGGCGTTATACAAACAGCTTTTCCAACAACGACCGCAACATCACTGGCAACTTTAACTACAGGGGCAATGCCTGGTTCGCATGGAATGCTCGGTTATACAGTTCGTGTTCCGCGAAGCGGAGGGAGATTGCTAAACGCCCTTAAATGGGATGAGCGGGTCGATCCTGAAAATTGGCAGCCAGTTCAAACATTATTTCAACGCGCATCCCTTGCTGGAATTAACGTCACTCATGTTGCAGCAAAAAGATATGAAAACTCAGGATTTACGCGCGCTGTTTTCCGTGGCGCACAGTACAAAGGAGCAAATCTTGTAACTGATTTAGTAAGTGAAACAAGAGATGCATTACAAAAAACTCCTTCATTTGTATACCTTTACGTAAATGATTTGGATTCTGCCGGCCATAATGATGGTGTTGGAAGCGAAAAGTGGCTATCAGCTCTTGCGATGATTGATCAACTCACTCAAAATCTTATGAAGGAAGTTCCAAAAGGAACACGTATATGGATTACCTCTGATCATGGGATGGTTAATGTCCAGGAAAAAATTATCATCGGGCAAGACAATCTCTTGCTGACTGGGGTAAGCGTCGTAGCTGGTGAGCCACGAGCTCGCCATATTTATCTAGAAAGTGAAAGCAAGAATGCTAGAGCTGATGCGGCATCATTGTGGAATGAATTTTTGAATGAGAAAGCTTTAGTTTTAACTCGAGAAGATGCAATTGCTCGTGGCATTTTTGGTGATGAGGTCAGCCAAGATGCGGCAGATCGTATGGGAGATGTGATTGCAATTGCTCGTGGTGGTGTTGTTTTACTTGACCCCGAAAGAGCAGATAAAGAAGGTGCGATGGTTGGCCATCACGGTGGTGATAGTCAGATTGAATCTCAGGTTGGACTGTTTACTACAACACTGAGCTAACTACTTATCGTCAGGCTTAATCCCAAACATTATTTCGTCCCAACTCGGAACTTTTGCTCGTGCAGTAATTCCATCACGGGAAGCTTCATCATCTGGCTCTTCACGGATGACAGCCAATCTAGGAACAAGTGGTGCAATCTTTTCGTTCTCAAACTCGTCGCCTTCAAACTCATCAAAGCGATCTTTTTCTACAATTTTTCCAATCTGATAATCCGTACTTCGACGCTCAGATGGGTGTGTTGATTCCGTGGTAACTAGTCCTGGCTTTGAAAGTTGGCGAGGTGCGGGTTCATCACCCATCATCCAGCGCGCGTTTTCATCCATGGATGTCAGAGTGCGAAGTAATGAATCAAAATTCCACTGGGCTACTCCTACGCCGCCAGTATTTGGATAATGAAGTTCAATGGTCCAAGTTCCGTTTTCTAAGCGCCATGTGTCCCATGACAGGCTTGACGCATCAATTCCGCGTGGTGCAAGTCGGGAAGTAATCGTTCCAAGTAATGTGATTGGGTCTCGATCAATTTCTTTTCTTACAACGATTTGTTGTGCCTGATCGATGATGTAGATGCGCTCGGAAACAATTGGACCTGAGAAGCGATCTATTTTTTCAATTGAAACACCGTAGTCACGAGCAATTTGTTCATTTGTTTGACCAGCTCGAAGCAATCTCTGAATTTCTTTGATCGAAATCGTCGGCTCTTGACTATCTGGAACAGAGTTCAAACGCTGTTGATTTACTGTCGCACGTAAGGTGTCACTCACACGAATGGTGTACTGCGCACCTTCTTGATCGCGCATAGAAAGATAGAGACCATCATCGGTCCGCCCATCTAGTCGTAACTCAGTCACGAGCACGAGGGTAGCCGATGAGGGCCTTAAAAACCTTGAAGTACGGGAGTGTGGCTAGTGATGCTGCGATCATAAATCCAAGGGGCACCCAGAAAGCGATGTCCGGACCGAATTCATCAATGACTTGACCCGAAAGCGCACTGGCGATGGCTCCACCTAGTGGCATTCCCGCAACTACCCAGGTCAAGGTCTCTGTTATTTGTTCAGGTGGAACGGCGCCTTCTGCAACTCCATATGCATTAATAACAAGTGGCGCAACTGCAAATCCATTAAAAAATAATGCAACAGCGAGCCACACTAGAGAATGCACAAACAACATGGGAATAGACAAAATCGTAAGCGCAAAAAGAAATATGAGAAAGCGTGCAGCACTGGAAATTTTCCATTTAATTACACCATTACCTATGGCAGCAACTGCGCTCCCACATGCCCATATCGCCAATAAAATGCCAGCTTTGTTTTCTTGTCCGCGAATTTGAGCAAAAGCAACAGTAACAATTGCAATTGAACCAAAAAACCCGCCAAGTAAAACTGTTGGAAGCACAACTGCCTGAACTTGTTTGTTTCTAATAACTGCCGGATGTGGATCTACTACACGCTTGGGTGTAGCTGGAGGTTCGGTCGACTTTTGCATGACAAAAAGCGGAACTCCGATACCCATAAACAAAATCCCGACAATGATTCCTGCAGCAGGTGCTATAGAGGTAGCACAGGCAGTCACGATTATTGGACCTAGAATAAAAACAACCTCATCCATTAATGCTTCAAATGAGTAGGCAGTGTTGACCAGGTGCCTATCGCTTTCATCCTCGGCCGTGGTGGATTTGTCAGGGCTCAAGATGTGTAGCCAGCGTCGACGAACCAGTCCTCCTGTATTTACTGAAAAACTCTCGGCAAAAATTATTGCCACAAACCAAGTCCAGGTTGGAGTCTGGTTTAAAACCAAAAGCGTGAACAGAGATAGTCCGGCAATTTTTATTGGAACTACTCGAACTAACATTGTGCTTTGCCCTATGCGATCTGCCACCCGAGACCAGTGGGGGGTGGCTATGGAAATAGCGATGGATGCCACTGCACTTAATCCACCTGCGATTGCATACGAACCATTAACTGATACAACGATGAAAACCAGAGCAAGAGAGTCCATTGAAATTGGCATCCGAGCAATGAGCCCTGAAATAGAAAATTTGAGAGCCCCCGGTGTGCGTATCAAGGTCGTGTAAGCGGAGAACATGGGCTTTAGTCTAGACCGCGGTTACACTCAGACAATGACAGATTCAAAGACACTGTTAGATCTCGCACTGACAATTGCGCGTGATGCAGGAAATTTATTGATGGATCGTCCAGCATCCTGGGATCTCACATCTAAATCAACGGCCATAGATATTGCAACACAGATGGATCTAGCAAGTGAGAAGTTGATTGTGCAAGCGATTTTAAAGGCAAGACCAGATGATGGAATCATTGGAGAAGAGGGGGCATCTAGAGATTCTAAAAGTGGAGTGACATGGGTGATAGATCCCGTAGATGGAACGGTCAATTATTTTTATGGGCTGCCAGGTTGGTCTGTATCGATCGCCGCAAAAGATGAAAATGGAACTTTAGTTGGTGTTGTTCATTCACCTACGGTTAATTCGACATGGCATGCATCTAGGGGCAATGGCGCATTCCTGAATAATGTAAAGATTGCATGTAATGATCCAGTCGAATTAAACCGCGCGCTAATATCCTCAGGCTTTGCATATGATGTAACAAATCGAATTGAGCAGTTAAAGATCATCAACGTTCTCATTCCAAAGATTCGGGATTTACGCCGAATAGGTTCTGCCGCTGCAGATATCTGTCACGTGGCAACAGGTTTAGTTGATGGTTATTTTGAAACCGGTTTGTTCGAGTGGGATCTAGCTGCTGCCCAGCTCATTGCCCAAGAGGCGGGAGCCATCGTCAGCACCAGGCGCTGGCACGGACTTGATTTGACTGTGGCCGCAGGTCCTCATCTTTATGGACAACTCAACGCTCAAATTCCTGAGTAAGTGCGAGGGCGGGGCCCGATTTACGCTTACAACCCTGTGTGTGGCACAATACGCAATCTGCACCGCCAAAGCGTGTGCTTTATTGAAATGACAAAAGGATCGAAAATATGAACATTCTTGACGCAGTAGATGCAGCCTCGCTGCGCAAAGACATCCCACAATTTCGCGCCGGTGATGAGCTCAAGATTCATGTTCGTGTTATCGAAGGTAGCAAGAGCCGTCTACAGGTTTTCCAAGGAATTGTTATCCGTCGCCAAGGTGATGGCGTCCGTGAAACTTTCACAATTCGTAAAGTTTCTTACGGAGTTGGAGTCGAGCGTACATTCCCCGTACACACTCCAGTTATCGAAAAAATTGAGTTAGTAAAGAAAGGCGAAGTTCGTCGTGCCAAGCTTTACTACCTACGTGATCTTCGTGGTAAGGCTGCAAAGATTCGCGAAAAGCGCGATGGCGTTGAAGGTTACGGTGACGGAATCCTTTCTACTCCAGTTGCTGAAGTCGTTGTAGAAGCACCTGCGCTCGCACAGGAAGTTGTAGCTGAGGAAGTTGTTACAGAAGCAGTAACTCAAGAGGCACCAGAAGCTATCGCGGAAGCGGCAGCTGAGGTTGTTGAGCAGGCACCAGATGTGCAAGTCATCGCTGCATCTGATGAAGAACCTAAAGCCTAGTAACTTCATTCATTTCAATGCGAAGTAAGGGATCACTCCTTAAGGAGCTCCCAATCCTGATTGTTGTAGCTTTAGTTGTCTCTCTTTTTATTAAGAGCTTTCTTGTTCAGTTTTTCTATATTCCTTCTGGATCAATGGAAAACACATTGCAGGTTCAAGACCGAGTTGCGGTCAATAAAGTTCCATTTATCTCTGACAATATAAAGCGCGGGGATGTCGTAGTTTTCCGCGATCCAAATAACTGGCTCCCTGAGAACTTGGAAGACTCAAGTAACTCTCTAACCTCTAAGGTTAAGAGCCTTCTTGTAACAGTGGGAGTTCTTCCAAATCCTGCTAAGCAATATTTGGTTAAGCGAGTAGTAGGGGTGGCGGGAGATCGAATCGTTTGCTGCGGTGACAGTGGCAAACTCTCAATCAATGGCGTAGAAGTTACAGAGCCTTATATCTATGGTGGAGATGCTCCCTCTGATATGAAATTTGATGTGACAGTGCCTGAAGGAAAATTGTGGGTAATGGGTGATCACCGCGGTGCAAGTGCTGATTCTAGATATCACCAAGACGATATCAACAGTGGATTCGTACCATTAAAAACCGTTTCAGGTCGAGTAGTGGCAGTTATTTGGCCCTTTAAAAACGTTACGTATGTTCCAAAAATAGACGTCACGAAGTAGCACTTGAAGGTTATCGAGCAGTTATTAACTGCTGCAGGCATCGCTCCGATTGCAGGAGTTGATGAGGCTGGCCGCGGTGCATGTGCCGGTCCTTTAGTAATTGCATCAGTTGTTTTACACGATCCCTTTGCACCTGAATTAGCCCCAGTTCGTGATTCAAAAGAGTTATCAGAGAATAAACGTGAAACGATTTTTGATCTCATTCAAAACTGCGCAAAGGCAATTAGCATCGTAGTAGTCCCATCCCAAGAGGTTGATGCACGGGGTGTGCATGCTGCAAATTTAGATGGAATGCGCCGAGCAGTGCTGGGTTTAAATGTGGAGCCGGAATACGTCTTAACTGATGGATATGCCATTGAAGGATTAGGAGTTCCTAACCTGGCTGTCTGGAGAGGCGATCAAGTTGTCGTATCAATTAGTGCTGCTTCAATTATTGCCAAGGTTACAAGGGATCGAATAATGAGAGAACTTGATTTAGAGTTCCCGGAGTATGGATTTGCAGGACATAAGGGATACATTACGGCCGCACACACAAAAGCTCTTGAAAAACATGGTCCAACCGCACATCACCGAACTTCCTTTTCAAATATAGCAGCGCTCATCCACAAGTAATTCGATTCGGCGCCTGGGTGCCTGAGTAAGTAATTATTGTTACTAACTATGAATGATTTGATGGCTCGTGCAGCTTTATTTAGCGTAATTGAATCAGGACATAAATTTTGGTCTCAAGAAATCTTTAAGTTGGGTGCACTCGATGTACATGAGAAACTGATTAAAGGTGAATACGGTCCAATTAAGCATGAGAAGTTAATCTCGGCGCTTCGAGCAACTTCAGGTGAGAAAATTCTTGAATCGGTATCGAACCATAGCGCCCAGCTTTTAACACCACAAAATATAGATTGGCCAGAACAGTTAAATGACCTAGCCAATCCACCAATTGCACTGGTGGTCAAAGGCAATGTTTCTGCATTGAAGATTCCTTCACTTGCAATCGTTGGGACGAGAAATCCAACAAGTTATGGTGCTCGGAATGCTGGTGATTTTGCTGCCGGTTTTGTAGATCGCGAATGGGCAGTTGTAAGTGGAGGGGCATATGGAATCGACTCCTATGCGCACAAGGGAGCTTTAATTGCTGAGGGAGTAACGATTGCGGTTATTGCATGTGGGGTAGATGTTAATTATCCAGCTGGAAATGCAAGACTGTTTTCAGAAATCTGCGAAAGTGGCGCGATAGTCAGTGAGTTCTTACCAGGTCAAAGAGCAATGCCCAATAGATTCTTAACACGTAATCGATTAATTGCTGCGCTTTCCAAAGCTACTTTGATTGTTGAAGCCGCATTTAGGAGTGGTTCATTACGTACTGCAAGGGATGCAGCTG
The DNA here is from genome assembly GCA_009702925.1 of Actinomycetota bacterium. Classification (GTDB taxonomy): domain Bacteria; phylum Actinomycetota; class Actinomycetes; order Nanopelagicales; family Nanopelagicaceae; genus Planktophila. The sequence continues at coordinate 84,011 of WLHC01000002.1, read as the reverse complement.
AGATATTTAGACCAGTTATGGCCATACCAGGTCCAATTAATTCACCAACGAGTGAGGGTTGCCATCGATTAATTGGAGAGCGTAGCGCCGAAATAGTCACTTCGGTAGCCGATGCTGTGGAGTTTGTTGGAGTTCACTCAGGGTAAACAATGAGAGAATAGAAGTATGAGTGGTTTTCGATCAGGATTTGTGGCAATTGTCGGCCGACCTAATGTTGGAAAATCTACATTGATCAACGCCCTTGTTGGCAGCAAAATTGCAATTACATCACATCATCCAAATACAACTAGATCGGCAATTAGAGGAATAGTTCATCGTCCTGATTATCAGGCAGTTCTTGTTGACACACCGGGAGTACATAAACCGAAAACTCTACTTGGGCAGAGATTAAATCAAATGGTTGATCAGAGTATGGACTCAGTAGATATTGTTCTTATGTGCATCCCGGCAGATGAAACTTCTGGTGCGGGTGACATTTTTATTGCTCAAGAAATTGCGAAACACCGTAATGCAAAGAAATTTGCAGTGATTACAAAGACTGATTTGATTTCAAAGGAAAAATTAGCAGCTCGTTTACTGGGGATTATGGAGATTGCTAAAGGCTTTACTTGGGATGAGATCATTCCGGTATCGGCGGCGATTCATGACCAAGTTGAATTACTCAATGAACTTATTGGCAAAAATTTGCCAGAAGGTCCAGCCTATTATCCAGAAGGCACCAATAGCGATCAGCATATTGAAGCTTTGATTTGTGAACTCATTAGAGAGGCAGCCCTGCAAGATGTGCGTGAAGAGCTCCCTCATTCAATTGTTGTGACTATTGATGAATTTGGTGAACGTGAAGAAAAAGGTTCACGGCCCTTTTATGACATCCACGCAACCGTTCATGTTGAGCGAGATACACAACGTGCGATTTTGTTAGGCCATCAAGGTGCTCGGTTAAAGGAGATCGGTATTCGAGCTCGCGCCGACATCGAACGCACACTTAGTGCGAAGATTTTTCTTGGATTGCATATCAAAGTCTCAAAAGAATGGCAGAAAGATCCAAAACTTTTAGAACGTTTAGGGTTTGGCGACAAGAGCTGATTCACTCTTTTTGCTCGCCAAATATGATCCAATAAGTACCAATGGAAGTCCTACGATTAACCCGATTGTTATTGGTTCATCCAAAACAATTACACCCAGGACTACTGCAACAGAAGTATTGAGATAAGTAACTAGTGATCCTCGAGCCGGACCAATTTCAGCGAGAAGCTTGAAAAAGATAAGAAATGCCAAAGCAGTGCAGAGCACCCCTAATGCAATCAATGACAGCGCAGGCTTGAGCGAGACCTGTGCTGGCCATTGAGCGATAGCAAGTGGAGCCCAAAAAATTGATGTAATAGCCATTGCTAAACCATTGATTGCAATTCCATCGACTAAAGGCAAGTTGGTCGTGACCATAATGATTGCGTAGGAATACCCCATTGCAGCAAGAATCATCATTGCAATTGATGCCGGGTGGCTATTTCCAGAGAAACTTTCAATTCCAACAACAGCTATCAAGCCAATGAATCCAACAACGATGCCAAACATTCGCTTGAACTGCCAAACCGAATGGTCACCTCGTAGTGAGGTAATAATTGCAGCAAAAATAGGCACAGTTGAGATGAGTAAACCTGCTAGCCCTGAATCAATCTTCTTCTGGGCTGTAGAAATCAATATCCAAGGACCAATCATCTCTAGCAGTGCATAAAAGGCTACAAATTTAAAGCCAAGTACGGCGCCTTTGAAAGTTTTTCTATATAGAGCAACCGGAATAAGAATTGCTGCACCAATTAATGTGCGCCCAGCAACGATTGCAGAGGGAGGTATCTCTTCTACGGCAACTTTCATAAGCAAATATGGAATGCCCCATAAGAAACCTACGAGAAGGAAATAAAATAATGATTTACGAGTCACTTAATTTTTTACCATTGCTTGGTCTGTTCCTTAAGTATTCGGTATTTTTCAATGACATGTGGAGTTGATAGGGATGAATGGTGCTGGACTAGACCAAGATCCCACTGAGGTGTTTCTCCCAAGAGCGCCCAAGCGGCTTGCTTTGCTGCACCATTTGCCACGTACTCACCGGCAGGCGGCACCAATACTTCACGACCAAAGAGAGCGCTAGCAATTAAAGGCACCGCAGGATTTTTTGCTGCTCCACCAATTAATAAAATCCGTTGAACGTTTACGCCTAATGAAACTAATGAATCAACTGCATCGGCTAGCCCAGATAACATTCCTTCAATCATTGCCCGCGAGATATCTGCAGGGTTTGAATTACTAATGTTCATTCCAGAAAATACTCCGGTCGCATTTGGGCGATTAGGAGTTCGTTCTCCTTCAAAGTATGGCAAAAGAGTTAAGCCTCCAGCACCAGGTTGGGCAGATAACGCCAAAGCCGCGATCTCATCGTGGGTTTTTCCCAGCATATGACATGCTGCATCCAATATTCGCGCAGCATTGAGTGTGCAGACCAACGGGAGATATCTTCCAGTTGCATCTGCAAAGCCGGCAACTGATCCAGATGAATCATGTGTTGGAGTATCTGAAACAGCAAATGCAGTTCCGCTCGTTCCAAGTGAAACAACAACATCACCAGGTTGGGCTTGTAAACCCAATGCTGCTGCAGCGTTATCACCTGCGCCGGCTGCGATAGGAATACCTTCTAATGTTGTGCCGCCAAAATCAGATGGAGAAACAATTCGTGGTAATTCAAGCTCACGATTATTGCCTAGAGCTAATTCAATTATCTCTTTGCGATATTTGGATGTGCTTGGATCAAAATAACCAGTGCCGGACGCATCACTTCGATCAGTGAATAGTTTTGATAAATCTTTTCCTCCTTGGAGTTGCCAAGAAAGCCAGTCATGTGGCAGTGCAATAGAGGCAGTTTTTGTTGCATTTACTGGTTCATGATCTGCAAGCCATCTAAGTTTTGCTGCAGTAAATGATGCAACAAGTTTTGAGCCAGTTTTTTTGGCTATCTCAGTATCACCGCCAGCTTCACGATTTAAATCTTCTGCAGCTTGTGCTGATCTAACATCATTCCAAAGAAGAGCATCGCGAATAACACTGCCATTACTATCGAGTGCAACCATTCCATGTTGTTGACCGGCAATTGAAATCGCTGAAACATCTTTTATTCCACCCGCTTCGGAAATTGCTGTGTTTAATCCATTAATCCAATGAACTGGATCGATCTCTGTGCCATCTGGATGGCTAGCTCGACCCTGCCGGACTAGTTCGCCCGTGTTTGAATCGCGGATAACAACCTTTACCGATTGGGTCGAAGAGTCCACGCCCGCAATGAGTTGTCGTTTGGCCATGGGTCAAGGCTAGACTGTCCTAGTCAGTGTTGACCACAGGTAGCAGGATTTAGCTACATTAAATCAAGCATATTCATGGAGTAGTAAATGCGTATTGGTGTGTTAACTGGTGGCGGAGATTGCCCCGGACTAAATGCTGTAATTCGTGCAGTAGTTCGAAAAGGTGTCAAAGAATATGGTCACGAGTTTGTTGGTTTTCGTGACGGTTGGAAAGGACCTTTAGAAGGTTTAACAATGCCATTAAGTCTTGAGACAACTCGAGGTATTTTGCCGCGTGGGGGAACAATTCTTGGTTCGTCACGGACAAATCCATTTAAAATTGAAGGTGGCGTTGAGCGCATTAAAGAAAACCTTGAAAAAAGTGGCATTGATGCATTAATTGCAATCGGTGGGGAAGACACTCTTGGCGTGGCAACAAAGCTAGATGCCCTTGGAGTAAAAGTTATCGGTGTACCAAAGACAATCGATAACGACCTTAATAACACTGATTACACATTTGGTTTTGATACAGCGGTGAATATTGCCGTCGAAGCTATTGATCGCTTGCACACAACTGCTGAGTCGCATCACCGCGCATTAATTGTTGAGGTAATGGGACGCCATGCTGGGTGGATCGCACTTCATGCCGGTCTTGCAGGTGGAGCATCATGTATTTTGATTCCAGAGCAAAAGTTTTCAATTGAAAAGGTGTGTCAGTGGGTTGAATCGCGATTTAAGTCTCACTATGCACCGATCATTGTTATTGCCGAAGGTGCGATTCCGCAAGATGGAGATATGGTTACTAAGGATCAAACTTTAGATTCTTTTGGTCACGTAAAGTTATCGGGAATTGGTGACTGGCTTGCACAAGAGATTGAGACCAGAACTGGAAAAGAGGCACGAACTTCAGTCTTGGGCCACATTCAGCGTGGTGGAACACCGAGCGCATTCGACCGAGTTTTAGCTACTAGATTTGGATTACAGGCGATAACAGCGGCGCATGAGGGCGATTGGGGCAAAATGGTTGCACTCCATGGCACAGATATTGTGCGTGTTCCACTGGCATCTGCCACCGAGAAACTCAAGTTAGTTCCTCTAGAGTTTTATAAGGAGTCCGAGATATTTTTCGGTTAATTGCCCTGCGCAATTAACTCATGATTCTCTACACTTTCCCAATGAGCACAAACTTAGAAAATCTATTTACACCTGGCCTTGCAGCGGCTCAACAGCCACAATGGCCAGGCGGTCCAGAAGGTGCTGCGATCAAAACTGCGGTGGCGCAACTTCAATCGCTTCCTCCATTGGTTTTTGCAGGTGAGTGCGATGATTTAAAGGCGCGAATTGCTTTGGCAGCAGAAGGAAAAGGATTTTGGTTACAAGGTGGAGACTGTGCTGAAACTTTTGTGGCTGCAACTGCCGATTCAATTCGAAACCGAATAAAAACAATTTTACAAATGGCAGCAGTGCTGCAGTATTACTCCAGCCTTCCAGTAATCAAGGTGGGGCGAATGGCTGGGCAGTTTGCGAAGCCTCGCTCCAGTGATTTTGAAACTCGAGGTGACGTGACACTTCCAGCTTATCGCGGAGATGCTGTCAATGACATTGAGTTTACGGAAGCTTCACGTACGCCGGATCCTCAACGTTTGGTACGCGTCTACAACACTTCTGCTGCAACTCTTAACTTGGTGCGCGCATTTACTCAAGGAGGATTTGCTGACCTTCGCCAAGTTCACGAGTGGAATAAAGGATTCATTCGTGACTCTAAGGTCGGTGACCGATACGAGCAGATGGCAAATGAAATTGGTCGAGCGCTTTCCTTTATGAAATCTGCTGGAGTAGATCCAGAAAGTTTCAAGTCAGTGGATTTCTTTTCAAGTCATGAAGCATTGATCATGGAATATGAAAAGGCATTAACACGAATCGATTCACGCACTGGTAATGCATATGATGTTTCAGGCCACTTCATTTGGATTGGGGAGCGCACCCGCCAATTAGATGGTGCACATGTTGATTTCGCATCCAAGGTTCGTAATCCAATAGGAGTTAAGTTAGGTCCAAAATCAACCGTAGAAGATGCTTTAGCATTGATTGAAAAGTTGGATCCAAATCGCGAACCAGGTCGAATTACATTTATAACACGGATGGGAGCTAGCAAGATTCGCGAGATTCTTCCTCCGCTAGTAGACGGAGTTACGAAATCTGGTGCAAAAGTTTTGTGGGTATGCGATCCCATGCATGGGAATACTTATGAAGCACCAACAGGCTATAAGACTCGAAGCTTTAATGATGTTATGGATGAAGTAAAGGGATTTTTTGAGGTTCATAAAGCACTTGGAACTCATCCTGGCGGAGTTCACATTGAACTAACGGGAGATGATGTTACAGAGTGTGTGGGCGGGGGAGAAGAGATTTCACATGATGATTTAGCATCACGCTATGAAACTGCCTGCGATCCTCGACTAAATCACTCCCAGTCTCTAGAGCTTGCATTTTTAGTTGCTGAAATGTTGCGCGATCGCTAACTTAGGCGCGTGCCTTATTTAATTTCATCTCACAAGACTCCAATAGGCGTTCTAAACCTTTTGGCAGATGATCAAATTTTGATTGGCGCTAATCTTTCAACTGTTGCGGCTTTAGCGGCTGATAAGGATTCAAAGACTGTTAAATCTATTCCAGTCATCTCTGAGCTGATTCAGGACTACTTTGATGGAGACTTAACGGCGCTCAACGGGATACAGGTGCGACAATCAGGAGCAACTTTCTCACAATCGGCATGGAAGGCGATGCGTAGAATTACAGTAGGAAAAACTTGGACCTACTCTGAACTTGCAGCCAAAGCTGGATCACCAAATGCCGTGCGTGCTGCTGGTACAGCATGTGCTAATAATGCAATTATGTTAATTGTTCCATGTCATCGTATTGTTAAAACAGGTGGCGCGTTAGGAAACTATGCCTATGGAGTTGAAAAAAAGAGATGGCTTTTAACTCATGAGGGTTTTCTTTGATTGCAAAGACTAGGTAACTTCGCTCAGTCTTTCATGTTTACTTATTCTCTCTAAGAACAATCAAATACATTGCAAGAAGAACTAAGAAACCCCCAAGAAGAACTTGCAGGGTTAACACTTCTCCACCGAAGATGACGGCAAACAAAGCGGCAAAGACCACTTCCATTGTCAGGATGACTGCAACTTTTGTTGCGCTAATGTGAGCCTGAGACCATGTTTGAATAATGAAAGCAACCGCTGTTGCAAAGACAGCAGTAAAGACAACAACGGCCCAAACACCTCTGTCTGGTGGAGGGGCATATCCCTCGGGGATTGAGGCGATTCCTGCCATCAATGCGCAGACAGTAAGTTGAACAACGGTCATCGCATATACATCTCGACCTGGTGACCATTTACTAAGAGCGATGATGTGAGCGGCAAAAAATATCGCACTGAAAAGAACTAGCATCTCACCGAATCCAACAGAAAACCCCTGTACAGACAATAAAGCTAGACCTATTGTGGCGATGAAGATACTAAACCAGACAAATTTACCAATTCGCTCTTTAAGAATTACAGATGCCAAAAGTGGGGTGACTACAACGTAAAGGCCAGTAATAAAACCTGTGATCGCAGCGCCAGTTCTTTCAAGTCCTAGAGTTTGAAAGATATATCCAAAGCCCAAAAAGATTCCAGCCAGTCCTGCGCGCAAGAGCAGTTCTTTATCGAATTTACGAAGGACCTGCGGTCTAATTGCGACCATGACCACAACGGCTAAAGAAAAGCGAGTGAAGAGAAAATTGTTAACACTTTGTCGCTCAATTGCATCCTTCATTACTACAAATGCAAGTCCCCAAGCGGCGGCAACCCCAAGAAGTGCCCACGGGGCGAGCTTTAATTGAAGCTGATGGCGTGCAGACATCATCCACGTAGTTTCTTGAGAAGTGCCACTTCTTTTTTGTGTGCTGGCTCTAAGCCAGGTGTTTCTAGAATAAGAGGTGCATTTGCCACCGCTGGGTGTTTAAGTAGCTCTTTGAATGGATCAATTCCAATATGGCCATCACCGATGTTTTGATGTCTATCTTTTAATGCTCCGCAAACATCCATGGAATCATTTGCATGGACAAGTTTAAATCGCTCGATTCCTGCAATCTCTACCAAAAGATCGATAGTTGCAGTCATTCCACCTTTGGTTGCAATATCGTGACCAGCAGCAAATACGTGACAGGTATCTAGGCAGATGCCAACTTTTGGATGGTACTCAAGTGCTTTTAGATACATCTCCAAATCATCTAACTTCTTAACTAATGATTGGCCTTGCCCTGCAGTGGGCTCTAGTAGCAGAAAAGGTGAGGAATCATCCAACGCATTTAGAATTGGCATCATGCCTTCATGAATCTGCTTCCATGCCTGATCAACGTGCGTGACATCAACGGCAGAGCCGGTGTGAATCACTACTCCAAGTGCACCGATTTCATAGCCTCTTTTTAGGGAGTAAGCAGTTGAGGCTAATGAGTTTTCATACGTTGAAACTGTTGGAGAACCTAAGTTGATTAGAAATGGTGCATGTACATAGGTTTCAAGATCCATTGCTGCCGCCTTGATTTTAAATGCTTCATCAAGTTCAGGTTTAGCTGCCGGCATTGCCCACATGCGAGGACTTGATGCAAAAACCTGAATCGCTTCTGCGCCAATCTCTTGCGCATAATCAATAGAACGCTTAGCCATTCCGCCGGTCGTAGGAGTATGTGCACCAATGCGTGGCTTCTTTGCTGGCTTAGACATTGATCTACTGTACTTTAATCGTTACTGTGCTGCCACGTTCAACTTTCGTTTTCTCAGCAGGAGAGACTGACGTTACCTTTTTTTCCTTATTATTTCCTGTCGGAATAACCTTTGGTATTAACCCTAGAGACTTTAGAAGATTTTGCGCATCTGATGACTTCATTCCCTTTAAACCCCGCGGAACAAAGGTGTAACGAGGCCCCTTGGAAATAACAATAGAAACTTTCGCTCCCTTATTCAATTCAATTCCGCCGGCAGGATTTTGTGAAATGACTGCAAGCTCTAAGACACTTTCACTGTATGCATATGTAGGTTGGACATCAAAACCAGCCTCTGTTAGTTCATTTAGCGCTTGCTCTCCACTTTTATCAAGATAGGAGGCCAAGAGAATTTGTTCAACACCTTTGGAGACAATCACTTCAATCTGAGAATCTCGTTTTACTGAAGTTCCTGACTGTGGAAGGGTTTCAATTACAAAACCTTTGGGGATTTCACTACTGAAAACCTCTTTAACAGGGAGTATTTCAAGAGGCAACTTTAAGATTGCATTTTGAGCTGCCGAAATAGTTAACCCTGTTGTCTTAGGAATCGTGTAACGCTCTGGGCCCTTGGAAAGAATAAAACTAACGCTTCCATTGGCCTGAACTTTTCCACCGCCGGCTGGATTTGATTCGATAACGCTTCCTTTGGCAATTTCTTCATCAAATCTACTTTCGATTACGTTAGCTGTTAGCCCTAGGGGCTGCAAAATCGATACGGCCTCGTCATATGTTGCTCCGACAGTTGAGGGAACTACAACTTGCGAACCCGGACCAACCAAACTCCACCAACCTGCCACACCAACTGCGACTGCAAGAAGTAAAGCAACCTTACGATTTCGTCGAACACGTTTACTTGCCCTTTTCTTCTTTTCTTCTTTTCGCTTAAGTTGACGGGTAGTCTCAATTTTTTCTTCTTCAACAGCTGATTTAGAGTTAGTGGCTTCTTTCTTTTGAGTTTTCTCACGAATCGGTTCGACAGGCAGATCTAAGCCAAGTGACATTTGATTTTTCTTTGGATCTAAATCAACTTGGATTTGCGCCAGCTCATCTAAAAACTCGGCTGCAGTGCGAGGCCGATCATCTGGGTTTTTTGATGTTGCTCGCGCAATCAAGTCATCCAGGGCCTTGGGAACCTCTTTGCGCTTGCTACGAAGACGTGGAACTTCTTCATTAACGTGCATATAAGCAATCTGTATGGGGGAGTCGGCGGAGAAAGGTTTTTCACCGATTAACATTTCGAAGGCAACAATTCCAGCTGCATAAACATCACTTCGAGAATCAGCAATTCCCCTTTGGACCTGTTCTGGAGAAAGATAAGAGACGCTTCCCAGAATTACACTGGATTCAGCCGTCATCGTTGATCCAATAATCTCGCCTCTTGCTAAACCAAAATCTGCAACTTTAACTCGTCCTTCATTTGAGATCATTATGTTTTCCGGCTTTACATCACGGTGAACAATTCCTAAAGCATGCGCCGCAGAAAGTGCACTCAAAATTGGAGTTAAGTAGTTGATGGCATCTTTGATTTCAAATCTTCCGCGTTCATTCAAATATTCTCGTAAAGTATGACCTTCAATAAGTTCCATAACTAAGAAGACTGCAGGGACACCATTTTGATTCCAGCCTTGATCTTGCACGGCCACGATATTGGGATGTGAAAGTGCAGCTGCCGCTTTTGCTTCGCGAATAAAACGTGAAACATATGCATCATCTTGTGCCAGATGCGAGTGCATGATCTTCACTGCAACTTTACGATCTAACCGAGTATCGACCGCCTCGTAAATAGATGCCATCCCACCATTGGCCACCTGGCGCAATAATTGATAGCGACCATCAATGAGCTCACCAGTCAGATCGGACATGTGGCGATTTTATGGAACCGAACCAGCGAGACCTCATCTGGCGCGCCCAAAGAGGTTATGAAGTAAGTTTTACTTCACAGTTTTCAGCTGTTTTATCCATCTTAAAGTGCGCAGATTGATAACTCTGCCAGTTGAGCATTAAATCGTGCAGATGTTGTCCATCTCGATCCAATACGCGTTGCAGTCCAATTTTTGCGGAAGTTTCTATCCAATAGGTTTTTGCACCAGCGTCCCTTACTAATTTTTGTGCTGCACCGACTCCCTCAAGAATCAGGACTTCTGTTGAATGGACAATCTCGGCTTCATCAAATTTCATCGTTCCCCAATTAAATTTTGAAAGAGGGAAATCCAGACCAGATTTATGCGCGTGAATAATTCCTGCAAGCTTCAAAGTGAGTTCTTCTGATAAAGCATCTTCCCAGCCGTTGTAAAGATCATCCATATGAATAACCTGAACTGTAGAAACTAGTTGATACTCACTTTGAAGCTTTGCTGCCAATGTTGTTTTACCTGATCCTGCAGGCCCATCAATTGCTAAGAGCACGATTCCAACGCCGCCAACCGATAACGGCAACAACTGTGAATACAACATATAGAACTGCAGTGAACCAATAACCTAGGAGTAAGTACTGCGTACTTCCCACGATATTGATGATGAGCCATAGAAACCAGGCCTCAAACTTCTGATAAATCATTAGCAATTGGGCAAAAATACTTCCAATTAGTATGAAAGCATCTGACCAGGTTGCAGCCGCACCGATTCCAGAAAGTACCGGTGATAGCACAGCAACAGATGAAACAACGGCAATAGCAATATAGGAACGATTCCTAGTCGATAAAGTTCCTGGTTTAGCGCCTGTGGGTCCCCATCCACGCCAGCCGAAGAAAGCTGCGACAATAAATATTATTTGAAGAGCAGCACTTGCGAAGAGTTCGACTTGGTAGAAAAAGACTGCATACAAAATACTTCCCGCAGCCCACCAAGGCCATGTAATTCGTTTACCAGTAGTTCCCAGCCATACCCCAACAAAAGAAGCTATAGCTGCTACAAACTCTAAAACTGAGACTCCATAACCCCAGGCAGTAAATAAAATAGTTGACACGTTTGATTTCCTTTCCAAATCCGCATTATCGGATCGGTCTATCGGTCGGCCTGAATTTCAGACCCTCTCAGCTGTGGAAGCTCCCGTGTTATTAGAGTAGCGTTATACCGTGCTTCGGTTCGGGTATCTTTCTATGATTCTCTTCACAATTTGCGGTTCGATTTGGCTTGAATTTGTTCTCAAAGTCAAAGTATTGAAGAGATATAAGCGCGCAATCAAAGCAATTCTTCCGATATCTCTCATCTTTGTTGCTTGGGATGCCTATGCAATCCACGAAGGACATTGGCGTTTTGATAGCAACCAAATTCTAGGGATCTTCGGTCCATTTGGTATCCCATTGGAGGAGTACTTGTTTTTTACCGTGGTGCCACTGGCTGCGATTTTAACTATCGAAGCAGTGCGAGCCGTGAAAAAACATTGGCAGGTTTACAAATGACCTATACACAGATAGCCATCTGCGCCGTAGTTATTGCCGTAATCGTCGATCTTTACGTTATAAAAACTTGCTTACTCAAACGTAAAGTTTTCTGGACATCGTATGCAATTATTGTTTGTTTTCAGCTTCTTACTAACTGGTGGCTAACATCCCGTAACATCGTGATGTACAGCCCCGATGCAATTCTGGGCCTACGCATCGCATCGGCACCCGTAGAGGATTTACTTTTTGGTTTTGCGCTAGTTCTCGGGGTACTTGTTAATTGGATAAGGCTAGGCGCTTCAGATAAGCAGCACTAGCTACTCGTAATCTTCTTCCAGTTGATGTTTTTGCCCGTTTGTTGAAAACATCGTAATTGATTTTTTCTACCTCTTCGACAATTCCACAGTACAAAGTACTTGCCGCTTGGATGCATGGTCGACTAGATGGCTCCAATAATTTGATTCCTGGTGCCGCTTGATCCTGCAACTTCTTAACCCTAGCAATTTGAAATTTAAGCGCTTCAACTATTTCGGGAGTGATGACCCTTGCTTCTAGCATTTTGCGGTCCACTCCAAATTCTTGCAACTCCTTTTTAGGTAGATAGACACGCGATCGATCTAAATCTTCGCCTACGTCCCGAATAAAATTGGCTAGTTGAAATGCGATACCTAATATTTTTGCTGATTCAAAGGCATCTGCATGCAAAGGTCCCAATATCGGCACCATTTGTAGCCCGATAACGGCAGCCGATCCGTAGACGTACTCCATTAAATCGTCATACGTCTGGTACTCCTGAACAGTTAAATCCATTTCCATTGAGTGCAAAAAAGCCTCAAAGTATTCATGTGGAATATCAAATCTAGTGACGGTATCTATCAGTGCTCGGCCGACGGCATCCTGGCTTTTACCTTTTTTTAGATCTAATAAAACTTTACTACCCCACGTATTTAGCTCTTTCGCTTTTTCTTTAACAGTTAATGTAGATGCCAGATCATCTACGATTTCATCGGCATAACGAGCAAAGCCATAAAGCGCGTGAACGAAAGGTCTTTTGGCTTTAGGGAGTAAGAGAGTTGCAAGAAAGTAAGTTTTTCCGTGAAGAGCATTGAGTCTTTTGCACTCCGCATACGATGCACGCAGATCAGGATCGGTAATTCCTGCAGCTGTTAACTCATCCACTTATTTAACCGGACCCACAATGCGTTCAGCTGCTAATCGACCTGAAATCAATACCATCGGTACGCCAACACCTGGTTGAGTTCCAGAGCCGGCAAATACAACGTTTTCAATTCCAGCGGCAATGTTGCGAGGTCTAAATGGACCCGTTTGGAAAAAAGTATGAGCACTTGCAAATGGAGCGCCGGCTTCCATTCCTTGAGCCTGCCAATCCAATGGAGTTGTTAGGACTTCAGTTTCAATAGCATCACCAAATCCTGTGTATCCGCGCTTTTCCATAGTCTCAACCATGTGATCTCTATATGGTTTTGCTTGCGTCTTCCAATCTATATTGGCAGTCAAATTGGGTGTTGGGAAGAGAATGTAATAGGAATGTTTTCCAGGGGGAGCAAGGGTCGGATCATCTTTTGAAGGCAACGTCACCAAAAGACTTGGGTCACTCATTAATACCTTTTTCTTAATGAGCTCATCAAATATTCCATCCCACTGATGACCAAAATGTATGTTGTGGTGAGCCGCAAAATCATATTCGCGTGAAGAGCCAACAAGCATGGTTACACAAGAAGGTGAGTAGTTAAGACGCTTTACTGAAAGAGGGGTCTTTCCCAATAAATCACGCCAAGCAACAGGCAGATCAGGATTTAAAATAACTGCATCACATTCAATTCTCTGTCCATCTTCTGTAATCACAGCCTTTGCGCGAGAGTTAACAACATCAATCTTTGAGACCGTGGTGCTGTATTTAAACACAACGCCATGTTTTTCTGCCGCCGCTGCCATTGCGCGTGGAACAGCGTGCATACCGCCCTTAGGGAAGAAAACTCCGTTTACTGAATCCATGTATGCAATAACTGCATAAATGGCTAGAGCTTGCTGTGGACTAACCCCTGCATACATGGCTTGGAATGAATACACGCGTTGAAGCCTAGGATTTTTCATAAACTGATTTACTTTAGGAGACAGACGTCTAAATCCACCTAATGCAATGAGGCGAGCTAAATTTGGTGTTAAGAGATTTAGAGGTGAATCAATATTTTTATCAATGAAATCATTCATTTCATATTTATATAACTTGGTTACGAAATCTACATATTTTGCATAACCTGCTGCTTCCTCAGGACTAATTTTTTCTGCAATCTCTGCTTCCATCTGAGCTGTATTTGCATGGACATCTAACTGCGATCCATCTGCATAAAATGCACGGTAGAGCGGTGAGACTGGCATAAGTTCAAGCCAGTCCTTCATATCTTCACCGACACTACTAAAGGCATCTTGAATCAGAGATGGCATTGTTAAAACTGAGGGACCCGTATCAAAAGAGTAACCATCTTTTTTCAGTAGTCCGTTTCGCCCGCCGGGAACCGATTCTCGTTCTATCACAGTGACTTTACGACCAGCACCTGCTAAACGTAATGCAGCACTGAGCCCTGCTAATCCAGCACCAACCACGACTACATGATCCGTTGGTCCTTTAACGCGTGCTGGCATTAATTACTCCTCTTCGTAGCAATATGAGCAAGTTCAGTTAATAACTGTTGACCATCATTTGAAAATTCAGGTGAGGCAATAGCCGCAATAGATTTTTCAGTTAATCCTTCAATCATCTTCTCTAGCTTATCTTTTGCTCCAGAGTCCAAGATTATCTGTTGAAGTGCGCTTACGCCCTCTGAATTCAAATCCGGTTGTCCAAAGTATTTCTCAAAAGCCTGAGATTGTGATGGAGATTGGGTTTCGCGCGAAAGGGCAATTAAGACTGTTTTTTTTCCTTCTCGCAAGTCATCCCCGGTCGGCTTTCCAGTTAAAGAGGCGTCTCCGAAGACACCCAATAAGTCGTCACGAAGTTGAAATGCTTCTCCGAGTGGTAGTCCATATTCGGAGAGCGCAGAGATTCTCTTTTGGTTTAAAGAATCAGCCATAGCTGCCCCAAGGTGTAACGGGCGCTCTATTGTGTATTTTCCAGATTTGTATCGGGCGATCCTCATTGAACGATCAACACTCGAACTCTTTTGTGTCTGTTCATGAATATCTAAAAATTGCCCTGCCATCAATTCAACGCGCATTTCATTATAGAAAGGAATAGTTCTTGCGAATTGATCAGCGGTTAATCCAGCTGAATTAAGCATTTGATCAGACCAAACAAGTGCCAAATCTCCAAGTAGAACCGCTGCAGATAAACCATATTGCGGGGCAAAACCTTCAAGTCGATCTTGAACATGAATAGATTCAAAATGACGGTGAATAGATGGTTTTCCACGTCGCGTATCAGATGCATCCATTAAGTCATCATGTATTAATGCACAAGCTTGTAGAAGTTCCAAACTTGCTATTGCCTTTAATGTTGATTTCTCAAGAGTTCCACCGGCAGCAATAAAACCTGCATATGCAAATAGAGGGCGAAGACGTTTGCCCCCCTCTAGTAAAAATGATGTTAGAGAGTTACAAACGAGCGTTAAGTCTGGTGAGATATCTTGCAGATAGGCGCCCTCACGGCTTAGAAATATTCCAAGCTCTTCTTCAACGGAGGTACGAACGGCTAGCAGGCTCGTCTTTGGCACTGAATTCACGTGATAACGGTACCCTCACTCAGTGGTAGTTGGCACATCCTATTCATTTGAATTCTTTCCTCCCAAAGACATAGAGGGGGAAGGAAGATTGTGGCATGCAATAGAAGGGCTCAAATCTATTGCTCCAGATTTTGTCTCCGTAACATATGGAGCCGGTGGGTCAACTAGAGATCGATCTATTCGTATTGCCCGTGAAATAACAAACCGCACTGGAATTCCGACCGTAGCGCACATCACTTGCGTTGGTTCAACTCGAAATGAGTTGCTTGAGATATTAAATAGTTATAAAGATGCCAAAATTACAAGCATTCTTGCACTTCGCGGTGATCCAACCGGAGGACCATTAGCGCCTTGGCTACCAACTGAAAATGGATTTAATCATGCTGATGAGCTTGTTGAATTGGCAAAAGAGTGTGGAGGATTCAAAATTGGCGTAGCAGCTTTCCCAGACGGACATCCAAGTTCTGGGGGAGATTTTGAAAAAGATATTGACGTGCTTATTAGGAAAGAAAAACTTGGTGCAACTTTTGCGACGACTCAATTCTTTTTTGATGTGAAGGCTTATAAGAATCTCGTAGAACGACTTGCAAAACGAGGTTCTGCACTCACTATTATTCCTGGAATTTTGCCAGTTACCAATGTGAAGCTTCTGCACCGAATGGCCGAGCTTGGGGGAACGCCCATTCCAGATCATATTGCCAAAGCCTTCGCAGAGGTTGAGTCCGATTCTCAAGCTGTTCGTGAACTCGGTGTAGAAATTGCCACAAAACTATGCAAAGAACTCTTAGAAGCGGGCGCTCCTGGATTACATTTTTACACCATGAATAGCTCAACAGCGACCGTTGAGATTTATCGAAGGATTAACAATGTTAACTAAGCAAGAGTTTAAACTTAGATGGAGTGCTTTGCACAGTGATGCAAAGACAGATGGCATTGTTGGAGCATGGCTAAATATTTCATACAGATTTGGACTTGTGTGCACACTTCTTCGGATCTCCCCAAATGTACTAACGTTGTTGGGCCTACTCGGAGCATTGGCAACTGCAATTACTTCACAAACGGTTTGGGCTATTTTCTTTCTTGTCTTTTCACTGTTTTGCGATGGTATAGATGGAAGCGTTGCAATCTTTCAACAGCGTGAAAGTAATTGGGGAGCAACCCTTGATGCTGTAGCAGATCGCATTAGTGAGGCTTTTTGGTTTTATGCTCTTTATGCAATCGGTGCTCCTGCTTGGATTCCTATAATTTTATGGAGTATCGCCTCTTTTCAGGAATATGCGCGTGCAAAGCTTAAATCCCTGGGAGTAAGTGATTTAGGGGTGGTAACTCCTGCTGAAAGACCTATCCGGGCAAGTTTTCTATTCATTGCACTAGTAATTAATTACATTAATCTTCCAGGAGTATTCTGGCTTTCAATCGCTTTCTTAGTTATTCAGATTTATAGCTTTATTAGTGTCGTAGTTTTCGCTCGAAACCAATTGCTTGACTAACTAAATCTGCGCTAATTCCAACTAAGGGAAGTCCCCCACCTGGATGGGCGGAACCACCAACTAGATAAAGTCCTTTAATTGGCGAGCGATTTTTTGCGCGAAGAAATGCTGCTCGTGCCCCATTACTTGATGTTCCATATATCGCACCTCCTGGAGCAAGAGTTTGGGATTCCAGATCTGCAGGGGTACGGACAGTAATTGTTTCTAAGCGAGATCGGATCTCAATTCCCGTTTCCTCAATTTGATCAATGATTTGGTTGGCATATTTCTGATTAAAGTCATCATCGCTCCAATCAAAGCTCCCATGAGTGGGCGCATTAACAAGTACAAACCAGCCCTCTAGATTCTCGTCCTTGCTCATTAATGGATCCTTTGGAGCGCAAATATAGATTGTTGGTCTTGCAACCGGTTTTCCTTCCTTAAATATCGAATCAAACTCAGCATCATAGTTTTTTGGAAATAAAACTGTGTGGTGGTTCATGCCATCATTATCATCTTTTCGCATCCCCAAAAGCAAAGAAAAGCCAGCGACAGAAACATCAGCCCTTGCAATATTTCTGCGCACTCGCTTGAGAACTCTATTGTTGCCAGATATTAGTTTGTTATACACCAAAGACGCATCAGCATTGGCAATAATCACATCTGCATCAACTCTCTCTCCGCTTGCTAAAACAATTCCTGTTGCCTTTCCGTTTACTGAAATAATCTGCGCAACAGGTGAATTGAGGTGAAAAGATACTCCGACATCTTTAGCTCTTTGGTGTACTTCTAGTGCAAGATTTCCAAGTCCACCTTTGACATGCCATGCACCAAAACTTTCTTCAACAAAAGCAATTGTTGATAAAACAGCAGGGGCTTTTCGTGGGTCAGATCCGCTATAGGTTGCATACCGATCCATAATGAAGCGCAGACGTTGATCCATAAGAATTTCATCTGCATGTGTGCGCAATGATTTCCATGGCGCAATGATCAGGAGATCCCTAAAAAATGTTAGGCGTTTGAGCAAAGTAAGAGGCGAATTTAATTCAGATTCAACAAATGGCCCACGACTGACATCCCACATTGCCTCTGCGCGTCGCATGATTTGATCCCATTGGCCAGATGCTTGCTCACCAAAACTTTTTGTAATTGAATCCAGAGTTTCTTTACGAGACAGGTTTGCAAATTGAACTCTTGACCCATCTGCAAATCGATAGTCAAATGCCGGGTTAACAGTTTCTATTGGACAGACCATTCCCATAGGTTTTCCAGTCCTCTGAAAAAAATCTTTGTATACAGCTGGTAGCGTTAAAAGCGAGGGACCAGTATCAAATGCAACTCGACCGATCCATTCGGTTCTACATTTACCACCAACTTGGTCGCTGGCTTCATAGATGGCAACTTCATGCCCTCCGCGAGCAAGTCGTGCCGCCGAAGTCATTCCCCCCATTCCTGCACCTATAACCACAATCTTCATACAGTGCGCCCTTTCCATGTGATGCTACTTCGCACTTTAAATGAATAGATAATCAAATAGATAAGTAGGGCAGCAGAGATTGGATGCAAAAAACTGTCAACAATTCTGCCTTGTGTTTTGATCGCACTTAGCATTCGAGAAAAAACGATCATTACATATCCAAGCCAACCATAAAAATTTCCCGTTAAAGACAAAAGAAAAGGAAGGATGCTTGTAAAAAATAAAAGCAAAACTACAAAAAATGCCCCGATTGCGCTGCCGAAGGCTTTGTTGAGAGATTTTCCATATCCAGATTTAATCAAGCTCCACGATGTATACATACGACACTGGGCAATAGATGCCCCATTGATCACTCCACCATGAAAACCATTTCGAATGAGTTCACGAGCTAAGAAAACATCGTCGAGGACTGCTTTTTTTACAGCCTTATATCCGCCAATTTTTTCGAGTGCTATTCGACGAACAACAAAGAACTGACCATTTGCAATTGCCATAGAAGTTCGTGAAGATTTCTCAGCAATTCGAAGAGGAACCGTTGATAACCACGACCATTGCAAAAGTGGTTGAATCATGCGCTCGGCTAAAGTGTGAGCGACTTGGCGAGGATACGGGGAAATGAAGTCAAGAGAAGTTGATTTCAATGTGGCAATTGATTGAGCAATAGCATCAGGAGTTAGCCGGACATCAGCATCAACTGAAACTAGAAATTCTTCCTTTGATTGATCAAATAACTGTTGGAGTGCCCATGTTTTGCCAATCCATCCCTGTGCCAATGGTGCGCCCTTTATGACGGTGAATCGGGAGTTACCTTTTGTGTATTGGTTGAGCAGTTCATAAGTGTCATCTTCGGAGTTATCGTCTAAAAGATAAAAGTGAAAATCTCCAACTTGTTGGGACAAAGTTGCAATCAAATCTTTAGCATTTTCCGCTTCATTGCGCAGGGGGACTAGCACTCCTGCGGTTTGATCGACAACAGCATCAGGGCTACGAATGAGAAAGAAATTAATCGATGTCAGAGCCAGTAATGCAAGAGGCAAAATGTAGAGCAGTGAGTTAAAGATTTATGGCCGTCCGATCCATCGATTGAAAAAATATGGAATAAGAAGTATTCCTAAAATCAAACCAGAGAACATTGCTATTCCGGGGCGGCCAAAGAAAAAGAGATTTCCCACAACTCCGGAGAAAAGAGTCCAAAATAAAATTATGTCAGCTGGAATTAGTGAGCCACTATTTTTGCGACGATCACGTGGTGTGAAGAAGTGAAGTATGGACATCAACGCCATGCCAGAGAGCAACCATCCAAATGTATTTGAAAGTGGAATCTCGGGTTGGAATGGAACATGTGCCCCAGTTACCTGCCATGTCCATCGACCGGCGCTGACCATTAGTGGATCTAAGAACAAATCCCATGCACACATGAGAGCTGCTCCATATAAAAATACCCAAGATTTTGCGATACGTCGGGCAGCTATTAGACATGGGTGAGCAATCATCAACCACGCAAATGGAACCACCAAAGGAACATCAAGGACTTTAGGTCCCAAAGTATCTGAATATAGGTAGTCTCCAAAGGGCCACCCTGTTGTTACACCAAGTTGTTCTATCCAAAATCCAAACAAGAGCGCAATAACAAGGATAGTAAATCCGTATCTCGCTCCATAGACTGCAAAACCATGTAAAAACATTGCAGTTGCCGCTGTGTAGACAGATGTAATTGTTATGAAATCTAAAGCGAATCCATCGACAAGCGGATATGCAATTTGCATGGCAATTGTAAGTCCAAGAAATATAAAGATTAAAAGCGTTAAGAAAGGAGAGGTACTGCGACGCACAAATTTTCTTGGAGTGAATTGGCGCATAGACATAGGGATAATTCTGCCCTATAAATCTCGACCTACTTAATCAAACCCCGCTGTTCTAGTACTGCAAATCTGGCAAAAAGCTCTTCTGAATACCAGTTATAGCGTGCAGTATCTGCGATTGCCTTTTGATGGGCTTGTCCACGGTATGCAAAATCTCTAACGGCTGCAGCTGATTCCCACAGTGAAAAAGTCCCTTGCAATCCAATTGGGGCCTCTCCAATACCGATCGCGCCGACTAACCCTTCTGCAGATTTCAAAGAAATTGTTACTGGTGGCACTGATCGCCAAAATCGAAAATTCTGATGCCATTTAATCCGAGCACGTGTGATTGCAACAACTTGCCCGCTCCATGCCTTTATCGACTCCCTTGTATCCACATCGTTTAACTCACCGCTAAATGGATCTTTTCTGGCCCATTTGCCATGTGAAGAAATTGGAGAAAGCACTGCGCGAAACTCATTGACACTGTTTTTGCGCCACAGTGAAATCACAGGAGAGCGATCGAACGCTTCAATATCTTCAACAACTGCAATTAATCCCCAACTCAATGGATCAGCATCGCGCGGGGTAAAGGTTTCACCCTTGCCTACTCCAAGAGATTTATGGAATCCAACATTTCTATCCCAAAAAAGAAATAGGCGATTTAAAGCCATGGAGGCAAGTGCGAAAGGAATTCTTGAGGGTTTAATCCTCCAAAAATAAGCGATGACCATCAAGGGCCGACAATCATGGGTTTTGCCCCCGTGCAGGAAACCAACTCAGTAAAAGACGTTGGATAAACAGCATGAGGATGTCCAGCTGCAGCCCACACAATTTCATAATCGTTTAAGGCTTCATCGATTAGAATTGTTGCTGGGGAAATCCAACCAAGTGGGGCAACTCCACCTATAGAAAAACCTGACTTTTCCTTTACGTAATCTGCATCAACGCGGTTTAGTTTTTCAACACCTAGGCTCTTTGCAACTAAATCTGTGTCAACTCGGTGACGTCCACTTGTAATTATCAGTAACGGTGAACTATCTACAAACTGGAAAATAAGCGATGAAGCGATCTGACCAACTTCAATCCCTAAAGCATCGGCAGCCTCTTGGGCAGTACGTGCGCTTTCAGAGAGAATGTGAACCTGTCCATTAACTCCATTGTCTCTTAAGGCAGCAATGACGCGTTTGACTGCAGCTTTTTCGATCACGCCTTCCATGCCTTAACTTTAACAACTTATCTTTGGACATTCCCAACAGTTAAGGAGCAATGATCCAGGTTTCGATGAGAGTAAAAATTGAAATTGAAAAGAGCAGGGCTGCAAAGGAAAAGCGCAGTACTTCAGGCTTAATTTTCCCACTCTTAATTGAAGCTAAACGGGCGACTACAACTGCGGCAATGGCCATGGAGATGGGAACAGTCCAATTAACAGAACCCCATCCTTGGTAATGACCAAAAAATGCGGTCAACGAGTTAAGGGAGATAATTGCCAGGGACGTACCTGCAGCTTTAGCAGGAGTGTTTTTGAAAAACAGAACTAATATAGGAATAGCCAGAAAGCCTCCACCTATTCCAAAAAAGCCTGTTATGCAGCCAATAATTAGTGAGATCAAAATGAGCCAGAATATTGGAACTTTCTTCTCTGCTCCAGATACTGGTTTTATCAACATCGATGTTCCAGCCAACAACATAACAATTGAAAAACCAGTTGTAATGAAGTTGTCGGAGAGTTTGTAGGCAATAACAGAGCTGGCAATATTTGTTACAAGACCTAGGCCCCAAATAACCAGAGCCTCCTTTATGAGAACATCATTTTTTTTGAGCTTTGGGATAAGCCCTGAGCTAGCGGCAAGCAAGACCACTGCTAATGCTGCAGTAGTTGCAGATTGTGGTGTGAAATCGAAGAGATATATAAGTATAGGAACAGTGAGCATCGCACCACCGGCGCCTACAAATCCAAGAATGGCACCTATAAAACATCCAGCTACTAGGCCCGCGAGAATCTCCATAGAGCAATAATGGATGCAAAAGGCCCGTCAGTAATTAACCGACGGGCCTTTTGAAGTGAATTTCTAGTAATTAAAGGTTAAAGAATGCACCTGTAATTGATGGACCGAAATCTGTTCCTGTAGAAACAAGAGCAAAGATAATCAGTGCAGCACCTGCTAATGAAAGATCTTTAAAGAAACCTATTGATTCATTTTGCTTTGCTGTTGGGTCAGTTTCTTTCCAGAATGCGTGCATCAAGAAAGCTGTTGGAATAAGAAATAGAGCGATCAGAAGTCCACCGAGGTCGGCATAAACACCAAATGCGATGTAGAGACCACCGACAAGGATCATCAGACCCGATAGAACCACGCTGAATTTTGCTGCTGGAACTTTTTTGTACTTGGCATATCCAGTCATAGCTTCCAGTTTGGTCAGGTGCGATACCCCTGAGCTGATAAAGATCAGCGCGAAAAGCACGCGGGCGATTACGAGAACGATGTCCATGAAACTCCTTAAGTAGATTAATTACGGTAATAGTAATTGAAGTTTCAACTATTTATTGCATCTGACACCCCTAGGGCTTGCTATTTGTCAGTGGAAAGGACTATTTTTCGAACATCTGTTCGAATTTTCTCTAATACTCATCCGATTACCCACAGCTGCGAAAGGTGCCCGTAGAAAATGTCAGCTCCACAGATCAACCCCTCGGCCGATGTAACTATAGATGGGGCAAGAACTCCCATTGAATTTACCTTTAGGGGTAGGCGCTTTCGTATACATGCAGTGCTCTCTAGATGGTGTGAAGCCGGCGGATGGTGGAATCGTATTAGTGATGGCAAATACCGCCCTGATGATCAAGCCCGTGCACTGTGGCGAGTAGAGGCTGCACCTATTGGTTCACTAACAACCTTTGAACTCGAACGTGATGAATTAACGGGTCAGTGGATTATCCGTAGCGTATGAGTTTTATTCACCTTAATGTTGCTAGTGCCTACTCATTAAAGTACGGAACAACTCGACCCAGTGATTTAGTAGAAAGAGCCGCACAGTTTGAAATGCCTGCGCTGGCGTTAACTGACCGCGATGGTTTAGCAGGTGCCATTGAATTTGCTCAAAGTTGTGTTGAGTATGGCGTTGCACCGATCATTGGAGTCAACTGCGCAATCGAGTTAGGTGGGGTTAAGGGGCGGGTTACATTACTTGCCCACGGCGATGGCGGATGGCGCTCGCTGTGCAGATTGATGACATCTCTAGCGATGACAAGTGATACTCGTAAGCCAGTTCTGACTTTAGATTTTTTACAACGCTTTAGTAATTACAGTACTGATATTTATGCACTACATGGACCTGAATCCCCAATGAGCAATGCAATACAGGCACATCGCTTTGATCAAGCTCTCTCTATTTTTAATCAAACTCGAGATTTATTTGCCAATAATGCAGTCGAATGTGTTTCACATTTAATCGCTGGTAAAGGCCCACGCTCTACCGAGCACGCTGCTAGATCCCTTGTTTTTGCTCGCGATAATGATATTGATGCAGTTTTCACTAATGCAGTACGGATGTTAGATAGAAGAGATGGTCCTGTAGCTGATGTTTTGGATTGCACCCGCCAATTAGTGCCGTTACATGAGCGCCATCTTGAACGTCGCAATGCTGAAGGATTTTTAAAATCTAGTGATGAAATGATCTATCTAGCTAGCGAAATTGCACGTGCTGCGGGTGAATCAACTCCGCGTGCGTTACTTAAAACAACTCGTCAATGGGCCGAACGTTCCCTTTTATCACCTCACAGAGATATTGGTTTAGGGGGAGCACATTTACCTGAGCCTCATGTGGTGGGCGCTGCAAATGCACAAGAGATGCGCGCCCTACTGCGTACTCGTAGCGAAGCTGGAATCAATCGTAGATACAGCAAAAACGATGCGATTAAAAAAGCACGGGCCCGTTTAGATGATGAGTTAGCAGTAGTTGCAACCCTTGGCTACGAATCATATTTTTTAACTGTTGCAGATATTGCAGCAATGGCCAACGATGCAGGTATTCGAGTTGCTGCTCGAGGCAGTGGTGCAGGCTCATTGATCTGTCATCTACTTGGGATATCAAATGTGGATCCCATGCAGCATGGCTTACTCATGGAGCGTTTTTGCTCACCACTGCGCAAAGCCTTGCCAGATATTGATATCGATGTTGAGTCCGACAGACGTCTTGAGATTTATGACATGATTTTTAAACGCTATGGGGATAACAACTGGGATGTGGCAAATAATCAATCTCGATGCGCCGTTGTTGCAATGGTTGATACCTATCGCGCCCGACATGCTATTCGTGATGCAGGTGCAGCTTTAGGCCTACCTGGCATGGAGATCGACATGCTTGCAAAATCTATGCCACATATCAGGGCGCGCAACATATCTAAAGCTATCGATTCACTACCCGAACTTCGAAGACTCAACACCTCTTCACCTCTTATGGCCGCAACTATTGAGATAGCACAACGCCTTGATGGTCTACCCCGACATTTGGCGATGCATCCCTGTGCGATCGTTTTATCTGATGGTGGTTTTTTAGATCGCGCACCGCTAATGGCTAGCGCTGGTGGATATCCCATGGTTGCCTTTGATAAAGATGGCGTTGAAGCAGTTGGCTTACTCAAACTCGATGTATTAGGAGTCAGAATGCAGTCGACGATTGCTTATTCAGTTAAAGAGATAGAACGGGTTCATAAAGAAAAAATTGATATTGATTTAGTGCCACTTGATGATCTGGCAACGTATGAACTTATTCAATCAACTCGCACGTTAGGGATTTTCCAGGTGGAAAGTCCTGGCCAGCGCGAACTAGTTGGAAAACTCGCACCATCAAATTTCACCGATTTAATAATTGATATCTCTTTATTTAGGCCCGGCCCAGTTAAAAGTGACATGATCACACCATTTCTTAAGGCTCGTCATGGATGGGCGCCTGCACAGATCATTCACCCTGATCTGTATGAGATTTTGGCTAGTACCGAAGGTGTTGTTGTCTTTCACGAACAAGTTATTCAGATCATTGCCACAATGACTGGAGCATCCTTAGCAACAGCCGATGAAAAACGTAGATCCCTAGGCGATAGAGATGGTCAACAAGAAGTATGTGATTGGTTTTTCCCTGCAGCAACAGCCAAGGGATATGAGCTTGCGATCATTCATAAAATTTGGGATGTGCTGCGTGCTTTTGCATCCTTTGGTTTCTGTAAAGCACATGCTGCAGCTTTTGCTTTGCCTACCTACCAATCAGCCTGGCTTAAAAGGCATTACCCAGCAGCATTTCTTGCCGGAGTGTTAACTCATGATCCAGGAATGTATCCCAAACGTTTAATTGTTGATGAAGCGCGGCAGATGGGAATTACTATCGCACCTCTTGATGCAAATGCATCAGATTCGGTTTATCGGGTGGAAGATCATGGAAATGCAATTCGTATTGCGCTCTCAACTATTGCTCGAATTAGCGATAGCGAAGTTACATCGATTATTACCGCTAGGCCATATATTGATTTAGCTGATTTCGTTCACCGATCAGGTGCCAGCACGCCAGTTATTGAAAGCATGATTCTTACGGGAGCTTTTGACCGCCTACATCCTGATGTTAATCGCCGGGACCTATTGCTGCATTTTTCAGATCTACAGAAATCGCCAGCAGCAACAGTTTCAGGTGCGCAGATGAATTTAAACTTCGCGCCCCCTGAACTTACTAGTAGCGGTCTACCGGATATGTCTTCGGCCGAAAGCGTTAAGTATGAAGTTGATCGCCTTGGGATAGATATGTCACGGCATTTGATTGAGTTCTATGGAGCATTTCTTAATTCAATTGGGGCCGTTCGTTCTAGCGATCTACTCAAGCAGCGTTCTCAATCATCAGTCTTAGTGGCAGGTATCAAAGTGGCAATGCAGACACCACCGGTTCGATCCGGCAAGAGAGTTATTTTTTTAACCCTAGATGATGGTTATGGATGCAGTGATTCAACTTTCTTTACCGATGTTCAGGGAGAGTATGCCAATGTTTTGTACTCAACATCTTTATTGCTAGTAAGGGGAGTAACTCGTCGAACTGGAGCCAGAGGCATATCTATAAGAGCTACCGGGGTGTGGGATCTGCGCGCCGCCTACGAAAGTTGGAGCACCAAACAAAGTACGCTCGTAATATGAGCGCAGTTGATGGGCCAACACAGGCCACAATTCTTCATGTAGATATGGATGCATTCTTTGCATCCGTTGCAGAGCGCGATAATCCTGAGTTAAAAGGCAAAGCAGTGGTGATTGGAATGGGCACGCGGGGAGTGGTCTCGGCGGCAAATTATGAGGCGCGTAAATTTGGAATCCATTCTGCAATGCCCGTAAGTCAAGCACGGCGATTAGCCCCACATGCAGTTTTTTTACCGGTAGATATGGCCAGGTATCAAGAAGTCTCTGCGAATGTAATGGAGATTTTTGACAGTTTTACTCCAAATGTTGAACCAGTTTCAGTTGATGAAGCATTTTTAGATGTTACAGGGGCTAAGCGGTTATTAGGAACTGGTCGTGAAATTGCAACTGCAATTCGGGCTAAGGTAGAAAGCCAAGAAGGCATAACGTGTTCTGTCGGAATCGCTCCATCAAAGTTCATCGCTAAGTTGGCATCAACATATTGCAAACCAAATGGAATGTTGGAAATTGCGCCAGAAGAGATTTTAGATTTTCTGCACCCACTTCCCATATCTGCGATGTGGGGCGTGGGTCCAAAAACTGCTGAAGTACTAGAGCGCTTAGGACTTCGGATAATTGAAGATATTGCCAAGTTGCCCCGAACAACTCTTATCCGTGCTGTCGGTGAAGCCGCTGGAGCAACGTTACATGAGCTTTCTTGGGGAAGGGATTATCGAGATGTAGCACCACATGACGGCGAAAAAAGTATTAGTGCGGCAGAAACTTTCCCGACAGATTTAGATAATCCCGAAGAGATTTTGCGCGACTATTTAAAACTATGCGAACGTGCAACTTCTAGACTTCGAGATAAAGGATTATTTGCAAAGACAATAAGCATTAAAGTTCGTTTCGGAGATTTCTCGACAATTAATCGATCAAAAACTTTACCCCTGCCAATTGATGGAACACATGAGGTATACGAAGTTGTAAAGTCACTTTATGAAGCCCTTGGAATTGATCGCGCACGTCTTCGGCTAGTGGGAGTTAGTTTGGAGAACTTAACCGATGGTGCACCTGTGCAATTGATGCTTGGTGAGAGAGAAAAGGGGTGGCGAGAGGCGGAAGGCGCGGTAGATAAAGCCCGGGAGCGCTTTGGTCCAGGCTCGGTACGCCCTGCTCGGTTAATTGATTCTGGCGATGAACAAGAGGAGTAGCGGGTCAGGCAAATCTGTTCTATTCTGAGCATGTGCCACTCTCTGATCGTGAAAAGCGCCTCCTAGATGAAATGGAGGCTGCCCTCTTAACCGAGGATCCACGCCTAGTATCGGCACTTTCTGCATCACCACTAACTCCCTCGAAAAATCGGATTATTAAGGGTGTAGCCCTTTTACTTTTTGGATTAGTAACTGTGTTAGTAGGAGTGATCAGTAAAGCCGCCCCAATTGGAATTGTCGGCTTTCTTATCGCTTTGACCGGGGTCATTACTGTGATTTCTAGTTTTTCAGCGTCAGGCAAGGCTAAGTCACTATCAAAGAACTCCAACAGCTCAAAGACTCCCAAAAACACTTCAAAGTTGCGTGATCGCCTGGACAAGCGCTGGGACCAACGCTGGGACGAGCGCAATAACTAGTAAGCCTCTCAAATAAGGGCAAGATCTGCCCCACAATTGACTTATCAGACCCTCCTTTTGGAGGGTTTTTTTATGCCCAGCCACTTGTGGGGTGCAGGTGGGGGTAAATGGGTAAATAGTGGCGAAAGGTGGTTGAAAAAGGGGAAAAGTGGAGTAAAGTGGGGAATTACGCAGGCAATTGAGCCTGGTTTTCAGCCGAGCTTTATCTAGGGGAAGTAGGTGGGCAGCAATGTTTCTAGGCACCCACGAACCGCGTTTAGATGAAAAAGGCCGCCTCATTCTTCCAGCGAAGTTTCGTGAAGAGCTTTCTGCAGGTTTAGTTATAACCAAAGGGCAAGAACGCTGCCTCTATGTATTTCCCTCACAAGAATTTTCTGAAATCACACAAACTCTTAAACAAGCACCAGTAACTGCAAAGTCAGCACGTGATTACAGCCGTGTGATGTTTGCTGGAGCTCACGATGAAATTCCTGATCGCCAAGGTCGAGTAACGATTCCTCAGGCGCTTCGAACATATGCGGGCTTAGAAAAAGATTGCGTTGTCATTGGTGCAAATACAAGAGTTGAAATTTGGGATTCAAATTCTTGGAACGAATATTTAGCTGATCGTGAAAAGAGTTTCGCTGAAGTCTCAGAGGAGGTCTTTCCAGGTTTGTTCTAACTCTCATTTGTGGCCACTGCCGACCCTTCGAAAGTAGCGACGCCCCTTCCCCGGTGCCGTTACAACTTTAGATCCGTCGGCCGGCAGTGACCAGAGATGAGAGCAGTTGTAAAGATCTAAAGCGGGAGTTACTTAGGAAAGGGGGACAAGTGAGTATTGATAATGAACACATTTCTGTAATGCGTGATCGCTGTGTTGAACTTCTTTCTCCCGCAATTGCCTCTTCCAAAAATCCAGTCGTGGTTGATGCAACTTTAGGATTGGGTGGACATTCCGAGGCATTACTCCAGAAATTCCCGCAGTTAACGGTAATTGCAATTGATCGAGATATGGATGCAATTACAAAAGCCACATCCAGGCTGGCCCAGTTTGGTGATCGACTGCTTACAGCCCACCAAAGCTTTGATGCAATCGGTGAAGTTGTACAGAATTTCGGATTTAAGAAAATCGATGGCGCTCTTTTTGATCTTGGAACTTCCTCGATGCAGCTAGATCAATCAGAGCGAGGCTTTTCATACTCTCACGATGCCCCACTAGATATGAGAATGGATCGCAGACAATCCTTAACTGCGGCAGAGATAGTCAATACATATGAACCCGGTCAGTTGGTACGCATTTTAAGAACCTATGGTGAAGAAAAATTTGCTACACGAATTGTTGAATCAATCATAAAAACTCGAGAGATAGCACCGATGGATTCAACTGCCCAACTAGCTGCTCTTGTAAAGGATGCAATTCCAGCGGCAACTCGTCGCACTGGTGGCAATCCAGCCAAGCGAACTTTTCAAGCCCTTCGTATAGAAACAAATGATGAACTTGGCAGCATAACTCGTGCACTTCCAGTTGCACTTGAGATTCTAAATGTTGGAGCACGGCTTGTAGTGATGTCCTTTCAATCTCTTGAAGATCGGATCGTTAAAGAGATTTTTGTTTCAGCCAGCACCTCCAGAACCCCTCGGGAACTTCCAGTTGAGTTACCAGAATTTGCTGCAAAGTTTGCATTGGTATTTCGCGGTAGCCAGGGAGCAACAGAAGATGAAGTAGAAGAAAATTCACGGTCACAGTCGGTGCGTTTGCGCGCCATCGAAAGAGTGGCTGCATAATGGCACTTACCTCACTTGCACCTGCTGTCACTCGATCAAGAAAAATCTTGGCGGAAAAGACCGCAGAAGTTGCACTCAAACTTGTACCAGAACCCACTGCAGGCAAACAAGCCGATCGCAGATACTTTGCAGTTTTTGTCACAATGGTGGGTGTCGTTGGCCTGATGTTCCTACTCTTTATCAATACATTATTGGCACAAGATGCATTTAAGCTTTCCGAGTTAAAGGCCGAAGCAAAATTAGTCAGCGATCAGCGAGAGGCGATTGCTAGAACTATTGATGAAATCTCCTCTCCTGAAGCTCTTGCCAGAAAAGCTACCGACCTTGGGATGAAGCCTTCAAAAGTTCCAAACTTTTTGGATTTAAATTCCAGCGTTGAAAAAGTTGTGGTGAAAAATGGGTAATTTTAATTTGGCACATTCGAGAATAAGAGCTCTAGTTTTGTTTATGGCGTTCATCATTTTCTTGTTTGGAGTTCGCTTAATTCAGATTCAAGCCATCCAGGCCAGTGATTATCGATCTAAGGCATTTAACGAGATGGAGAAAGTAAGCACTTTGCAGGCACCACGCGGAGATATAACTGATATTCATGGTGTCGCTTTTGCTCGTAGCGTTGCTGCTATCAGCATCGTTGTTGATCAAACTCAAATTCTAGATCCAGCTAAAGTTGCAAAGCTAGCGGCACCAATACTTGGTATGCCAGAAGCAGATGTAGAGCTATCGCTAACAGGGACAAGAAAATGGAACATGGTTGCCCGAAATGCAAAACCTGCAACTTGGCTGAAATTAACAGAAGCAATCGCTGCACATAATGCCAAGTTTGAACCAATTAGTTCTGAGCGAATAATTGGATTCTATCCTGAGCGAAGTTATGTTCGTGAATATCCTTCTGGGCAGTTAATCGCATCTCTCGTTGGGTTTGTAAACCACGAAGGTATTGGAGCAACTGGCATCGAATCGAGCATGAACTCCAAAATTTCTGGAGTCAATGGAAAGTATTCCTATGCCAATGGATTCAAAGCCGAGATTCCTGGCTCACAGTCTGAAATTATTCCCGCACAAGTTGGAACTTCCGTACGACTGACAGTTGATAGAGATATTCAATGGGTGGCATCAAAGGCAATTGCTAAAGCAGTTAAGTCATCTAGGGCATTAAGTGGAACAGTGATCGTTATGGATCCCAAGACCGGACACATTTTGGCACATGCCACTGCTCCGACATTTGATCCAAATGACACCAAAAAGGTTTCACTAATTGCGATGCGAAATCCATCGGTTCAAGATATTTATGAACCAGGCTCAACTGGAAAGATCATGACTTTGGCAGCTGCTTTAGAGGAAAAAAAGATCACTCCGGAGAGTGTTTTGACAGTTCCATACAAATTAAAGCGCGCAGATAAAACCTTTAGTGACCACGAGCCCCATCCAACGCAACGGCTCACCGCATCAGGGATTTTGGCAGTTTCAAGCAATACAGGATCGATTTTAATTGGTGAAAAGTTGTCAAACCAAAGCTTGTATGACTACTTAACTAAATTTGGAATCGGCGTTAAAACTGGAGCTGGATTACCAGGTGAATCACGAGGAAAACTTTTAGAAGTTAGCGACTGGTCTGGAACAACAGCACCTACAGTGGCTTTTGGGCAGGGATATTCGCTAAACACAATGCAAGCAACAAGTATCTTTGCCACGATTGCAAATGATGGAGTAAGAGTCCCTCCTACTGTTATTGCTGGCACAAGTGATTCAAGTGGAAATTACACACCAACGCAGAAGCAAAAAGCTGTTCGAGTAGTAAGTGCAACAACTGCCAAGCAGATGAGAATGATGATGGAAACAGTTGTCTCTGCAAATGGAACAGCCCCGACGGCTGCAATTAAAGGGTATCGAGTAGCTGGTAAAACTGGTACCGCTCAGCGAATTGATGACACTTGTGGTTGTTATCGTGGGTATACAGCATCATTTATTGGTTTTGCCCCTGCAGATAAACCAGCCTATGTAATCAATGTGACTATTCAAGATCCAAAAGGAATGCACTGGGGTGGTGCACTCGGTGGCCCAGTGTTTAAAGAAGTAATGTCATTTGTCTTACAGTCACAAGGTATTGCTCCAACTCAGGCAAAGATTAAAAAAGTCGCCCTCAATGAAGCGCAGTTACTTGCACAGAATAAGGTCATACGTGTTAAGGCCAATTGAAACTTTCGAGGTTAGCCTCGAGTCGATCTGCTCACTGATCGATGGAGAAATCATTGGCGATGCTTCAATTCAAGTAAATGGAATTTCTCAATCTAGTAAAGATATTCAGCCAGGAGATCTTTTTATTGCCCTACCTGGAGAGAATTTTCATGGAGCAGATTTTGCAACTGATGCTATTGCCAAAGGAGCCGTAGCTATATTGAGTGATTCTCTGGGAGCATCAAAAATTAAAGGCCTGCCATTGATCGTTTCAAATAATCCAAGACGTGCGGCCGGAGTAGTAAGTGCGTGGTTTTATCGTGAGCCAATGCGTGATTTGTATAGCGTGGGTGTAACTGGAACAAATGGAAAGACCACAGTTACAACTTTGCTACATCAAATCATGACTGGGGCCGGCCGTGAAAGTGGACTGATTGGAACAGTAGAAACCCTTATAGGCTCTGAAGCAATAGAAAGCGTGAGAACCACTCCTGAAAGTAGTGAAATACAAACTTTGTCAGCTGTAATGCGTGAGCGACACATGCGCAATTTGGTAATGGAAGTTTCAAGTCATGCCATCGCACTTGACCGAATTCGAGGAAGCCATTTTGCAGTTGTCGGATTTACAAATCTGACACAAGATCACTTAGATTTTCATAAAAATATGGAGAATTACTTTGCAGAAAAAGCAAAGCTATTTACTTTCGAATATGCAGATCTTGCAGTGATAAACATAGACAGTGAGTATGGGGTAAAGCTGGCACAGCAAACTGAGTTGCCAATCGTGAGCCTCTCACGATTGGATACAAATGCGAATTGGCACTTTACAAAGATTTCTCGAGATTACATTGGTTCACATGTTGCAATACGAGGCACCGGTGGAATTCTGATTGAAGGAAAAGTTCGACTTTATGGTGGATATAACTATGACAACCTTCTCATGGCTGTAGCACTTGCTGCTGAGAGCGGAATAGATCCTCTGGATATCTCAGCAATTCTTCCAATGTTATCTGGAGCCAATGGTCGTCTAGAAGCTGTTGCACTTGGGCAAAAATTTATTGCAATGATCGACTATGCACACTCACCGGATGCGGTTTCAAGAGTTTTGGAAACAGCTCACGAAATAACAGATGGTCGAGTAATTGCTGTTCTGGGCTGCGGGGGAGATAGAGATTCTTCAAAACGCCAACTAATGGGAAAGGCACTTCATGAAGGTGCCGATGTATCAATATTTACAAGTGATAATCCTCGAAGCGAGAAACCAAAAGATATCTTGGTTCAGATGGTTTTAGGTTTAGATATAAAGGAGCCTAGTGCAGTCATTGAGAATAGAACTCAGGCAATTAAAGCCGCTGTAGAGGAAGCCAAGGATGGTGATCTTGTCATTGTGTTGGGCAAAGGTCATGAAAAAGGGCAGGAAATAAATGGCGTTGTGCTTCCCTTCGATGATCGCATTGAGTTAGCTCGGGCAATTGAGGATAAGAAATGATTACTTTAACTGCAGGAGAGATTGCTCTCTTACTTGGAGGAGAGATCCACTGTGACAAAGATCTATTAGTTTCAAAGGCACCTGTCTTTGATTCGAGAAAAGCAATACCAGGATCAATTTTTCTGGCGCTAAAAGGAGAACACTTCGACGGACATGATTTTGCAGCTGATGCTTATCGCGCCGGCTCTGTCTTGTCTTTGACGACTAAACGCATTGATGGCCCATGCATTGTTGTAAAAGATGTTGTGCTTGCTCTGTCAACATTAGCAACATTTGTTCGCACGCGTTTAGAGAATTTAACCGTTGTTGGAATTACCGGATCACAAGGAAAAACCAGCACCAAAGATTTGCTCTCACACATGCTAGCTGCTGTTGGGCCCACAGTTTCACCTATCGGATCATTTAATAATGATCTAGGCCTTCCAATTACATTACTTGAATGCGATGAGAGAACGAGATTTTGTATTCTTGAGATGGGTGCACGCCATAAAGGTGACATTGCACGTTTATCACTGATCGCAAAACCAAATATTGGTGTTGTACTTACCGTCGGTTCTGCCCACTTAGGGGAGTTTGGTTCAGTTGAAGCTATTGCAGAGACAAAATCTGAATTGATTTCCTCACTTGATGACGGATCGACTGCAGTTCTTGGAACCTATGATTCATTCACACCGGAAATGGCAAAGCTTCATAACGGCAGAGTAATCTTCTTTGGAGATAACAAGGATGTCCGTGCCGCTGACGTAGAAATTCGAGAAGGTTGTCCTCATTTTGAACTTGTCACACCTGCAGGACGTGATGCAGTTGGAATGAGAGTTGTAGGCGCACATCAAATCGCAAACGCATTAGCGGTTGCGGCAGTTGGTACAGCTTTAGAACTTCCAATTGAATTAATTGCTAGTTCACTTTCTACAGCTGAAATAAAAAGCAAGTGGAGAATGGAGCTCCATGACATATTCGGGCTTCTCATAATCAACGATGCATACAACGCAAATCCTGAATCTATGTCGGCAGCGCTGCGGTCCCTCACTTTATTTGCCCAGGAACGTGGCGGCTCCTCATGGGCATTCTTAGGGAAAATGCATGAACTCGGCGAGTCAACAGCCTCTGCCCATAGAAACATTGGCACCCTTGCCCAGGAGATCGGAATCGATCACTTGGTTGCAATTAATCAACCGGAGTATGGCTCAAGTATGGGAGCCATGCGCGTGCACCATGTTGAAAACATTGCAGAAGCAGCATTAATGGTGGAGCATTTCTCGGCGGGAGATGTTGTTTTGGTAAAAGCTTCGCGTTCTGAGGGTCTAGAAATTTTGGCTCAAAAAATCGAAAATGATTGGCTAGATAAGAGCGGAGTTGAAAGTTGAGACAGATCCTCATATCAGGCGCATTTGCTTTGGTTTTTGCACTTTTTGGAACGCGGTTTTTAATTCGCATCCTGGAGAAAAAAGGTTTTGGGCAGATTATTCGTGATGATGGGCCAAGCACTCATCACATAAAACATGGAACACCAACCATGGGTGGAATTATTTTTATTCTCGCAAGCATACTTGGATATCTTTTCTCTCACTTAGTTACTTTAACTCCTGTTACAGCATCAGCATTGCTTGTTATAGGTCTTGTTCTTGCTTTGGGAGTAATTGGCTTTCTTGATGATTGGCTAAAGGTTTCTAGACAAAACTCAAGAGGACTTAAAGGCCGCTACAAATTAACCGGTCAGGCTCTTGCAGCGGGTGGTTTTGCTTACCTTGGTCTGCAATTTATGGACGAATACTCACTTACTCCGATTTCACAATATTTATCGGGCGTGCGGGAGACAACTATTTATCTCGGAACAACTGTTGTAATTCTTTGGATTATTTTGATGGTGATGTCTGCAAGCAACGGAGTAAACCTAACTGATGGTTTGGATGGCTTAGCTATTGGTGCGGCCATTATGGTTTTTCTCGCCTTTGTTTTGATTGGAGTCTGGCAGTTTGGTCAAAGCTGTGGATCCGAAGTAACAGCTGGCTGCTATGCAGTCAGAGATCCACTTGATCTAGCAGTACTTGCTGCAGCGTTTGCAGGGGCATGTACAGGCTTTCTTTGGTGGAACACGGCTCCTGCAAAAATCATGATGGGTGATACAGGATCACTTGCTTTGGGTGGAGCTATTGCAGCATTTGCCGCCACGCTGCGTGTCCAGTTGCTTCTGATACCACTCGGCGGATTATTTGTAATCATTACCTTGTCGGTGTTGATTCAAACTTTCTATTTCAAAATTAGTGGTGGTAAACGAGTATTTAGAATGGCACCGTTACACCATCACTTTGAATTAAAGGGTTGGGAAGAGATAACGATTGTTATTCGATTCTGGATCATTTCAGGCTTGTCCGTTGCCCTTGGTCTAGGACTTTTTTATGCACAATGGGTGGCGAAATAATCCATGACATCAAATATAGCCAACAAGAATTTCCTTATTTTAGGAGCTGGTGTAACTGGACTTTCAGTTGAACGTTCTCTTAGATCACGTGGTGGCAAAGTCACAATTGCAGATGATTACTCTGATGCAGGCATTAAAACCGAGGTAATTGACCTTAAAAAATTTGATGCAGTAGTTGTCTCACCTGGTTGGAAATTAGATCACCCTTTATTGATCAAAGCATTAAATAGTGACTTAGAAGTATTAAACGAAGTGGATTTGGCATGGCAGATAAAGTCTGAGATTGCTCCACATCAGAAATGGTTAGCAATCACCGGAACTAATGGAAAAACAACTGCTGTGGAGATGGTCGCAAAGATTTTACAAACGGCTGGAATAAAAGCAAAAGCCTGCGGAAACGTAGGGGAGACTGTGATAGATGCAGTTGATCAAGTAGATCCTTTTGAATATTTGGTTTTGGAACTTTCAAGCTTTCAACTGCATTGGGTAAAGACAGCAAAGTTTCACAGCTCGGCTATATTAAACATTGCCCATGATCACATTGATTGGCACGGCAGCTTTGAAATGTATGCGCAATCTAAGTTGTCACTACTTGATAAAAGCGAGATTGCCGTCCTCAATGCAGATGACGGTGAAGTCGTTACGCGTTCTGCCTCCTGGAAGGGGCGTAAAGTTTTTTTCTCCCTTAATACTCCGGCACCTGGTGAGATAGGAGTTGTTGAAGAGTTAATTGTTGATCGCTGCTTTGTCTCTGATCCAATTGAGGCCCAGATGATCTGCGAGATTAGCGATGTAAAACCTACAATCCCACATAATGTCTCAAATGCCATGGCCGCGGCCGCTTTGGCTTTATCAATTGATGTCCCACATGAAATAATTCAAAAGGCTTTGCAAGATTTCAGGCCAGGAAGACATCGTATAGAACTAATTCTAGAAAAGGATTCAATCGCTTGGATTGATGATTCCAAGGCAACGAATCCACATGCAGCAATTGCCTCTTTAAATTCACACTTATCTGTAGTTTGGATTGCTGGAGGTTTAACAAAAGGCGCTGACATGGAAGCTTTGATTCAACGCTGTAAGGGCCGGATCAAGGCAGCGATATTGATTGGCCAAGATTCAGTTTTGCTTGAGAACGCTTTACAAAAATTTGCCCCAGAAGTTCCGAGAGTCAAAGTTGAAACACCCAGTGGTTATTTAAAGGGCCAAGCAGATAATTCTCTAATGGAGCAAGTAGTTACTCATGCATTAATGTTTGCTACTTCAGGAGATAGCGTTGTTTTGGCTCCTGCTTGCGCATCGATGGATCAGTTTATTTCTTATGCAGATCGAGGGGATCGATTTGCTGCAGCTGTTAAGAAATTGGTGGCACATGCAAACTAAAAGGAAAGAAAACCTTTTTACCAAGCCAGTCAATCTCTATTACATGCTGGTGGGAAGCACGTTGTTATTAAGTCTTCTAGGTCTGATCATGGTTTTTTCAGCCTCTTCGATAGATTCGTTAGGAAGCAAAGGTTCCACTTACGCCATTGCAGTTCGTCAATTGGTCTTTTTGCTCTTTTCAATTCCTATGGCCTGGGTACTTTCAAGAATCTCACTCTTGCACTGGAAAGTTATTGCTCGCGGAGGAGTTTTAATCTCAGTCGTAATGCTCTTGTTTGTTCAAATTTTTGGTAATTCAACAAGCGGAAATCAAAACTGGTTGAGTTTAGGTTTTATCATCATTCAACCAAGTGAATTTGCTAAGTTCTTAATGATTTTGTGGGCTGGCTATGTTTTAGCTAAGCACGAGCGATCTGGACGAATTCACTCCAATGTCTTAGCGTTAATTACCCCAGCATTCTTCCTATGTATGGTTCTAATCTTGGCCGGAAATGATTTAGGAAGTGCATCAGTCTTCGGATTTATTCTGGTTGGACTTTTATGGGTTTCAGGTTTAAAGCTGCGGGTATTTGGTGTTGTACTTAGTGCTGGTTTTCTAAGTTTGGCACTTCTAGTTTTGACATCTCCCTATAGAGTTCAAAGATTCATCGCTTTTCTTAATCCATTTGCCGAGGATCAGTACAAACTCTATGGTTGGCAGCCCGCACATAGTCTTTTTGGGCTGGCAAGTGGAGGATTCTTTGGGGTGGGCTTGGGCGCTTCTCGCCAAAAATGGGGAAACCTCGCCGAAGCTCATACCGATTTCATATTTTCGGTAATTGGCGAAGAGTTAGGATTATTTGGAACTCTAGCCACATTATTTTTGATGAGCATCCTTCTGTTCTCTGTTTTTAAGATTGCCATGCGAGCCCAAGATCCAATGGTCAGATATGTTGGATCAGGAATCGGTTGCTGGATTGGGATTCAAACAGTTCTCAATATTGGATCGGCAATAAGTGTTCTTCCGGTAGTTGGAGTGACTTTGCCGCTGCTTTCTTATGGCGGCTCTTCACTCATTGCAACATATATGGCTATAGGTTTTGTACTTGGCGCGGCTCGACGAGATCCTGTGATCTATAAAGAGTTACAAGCTACGGGCAACAAATGGCTACAGTAGTTTTTGCAGGTGGGGGTACAGCAGGTCACATCCAACCTGCCTTAGCAGTGGCACGTGAATGGAAAAAACTGCATCCCTCAGATAAATGTTTGTTTATTGGAACTGCTAAAGGCTTAGAAACAACTCTTATTCCAGAGGCTGGCTTTGAGTTAAGAATAATTCCAAAAGTTGCCATTGCTAGACGGCCTTCTTTTTCATGGCTAAAAATACCTTTTGATCTGTTTTCATCTATTTCTAGTTGCCGAAAGATTCTTTCTAATTCTGATCTATTGATTGGATTCGGTGGATATGTAAGTGCACCGGCATATCTAGCCGCGCGCAGTTTAAAAATTCCAATAGTTATTCACGAGGCAAATGCCAAACCAGGCTGGGCCAACAAAGTTGGAGCCGTGTTTACTCCACATTTGGCTGTTGCTCATCCTGTGAGTAGTGGAAAATTCTCTGGCGCACTTTTGGCTGGACTTCCATTGAGATCAGATGTCACTTCGGCTTATGAGAATGCAAAAAAAGATTGGCTGCTAGCACGCGCAGAAGCTAAGGCACGATTAGGCGTTGCAGCCAAGGTTCCATTTATTTTTATCATGGGAGGATCACAAGGATCAATTGCGATAAATAATGTGATCGAAGAGTGCGTGGAATTTCTTCTAAAAAGTGGATTCAACGTTCTTCACTCCGTGGGTCGCCTCAATCAACTTCCAACATCATTGGATGGCTATAAAGCAGTTTCATATGTCGATCAGATGGCTGATGCATATTTGGCCGCTGATTTAATTATTGGGCGAAGTGGCGCGGTCACTTGTAGTGAATTTCGCGCTCTTGGCCGTTACGCTCTTTTCGTGCCTCTACCAATCGGAAATGGTGAACAGTTAGTTAATGCCTCTAGCCTTGTTAGCGCAGGAAGAGCAAGAGTTATTGATCAAAAACTATTTAACGCCAAGTATGTAAAAGAGAACATTGCCAGCCTCATTATTGAGTCGTCTCAATCTCCGGTATCTGGTAGCGGCGAAGATCTCATGGCAGCAGAGAAAATCGTTGCTCTAGCAGAGTATGCAATTAAAAAATGAAGCCAACGCTTTCGGTTTTAGTAGGTAAGCGAATTCACTTTATCGGCATTGGCGGTGCCGGCATGAGCGGATTGGCTCGCATCGCGTTAACGCATGAGATTACAGTTACTGGTTCGGACACAAAGGATTCATCGGTAATTTCTGCACTCGTTGCTTTGGGGGCGAAAATATCAACATCACATGCTTCAGAAAATGTGGATGGTGCAGACTTAGTCGTCTATTCCAATGCAATTTCACCAAACAATGTAGAGCGAATGCGTGCCGAAGAGTTGCAACTTCAGATGCTCACTCGCGCCTCTGCGCTATCAATCTTGATGTCAGAATCAAAAAGTATTGCAGTCGCTGGGACCCACGGAAAAACAACGACCTCTTCAATGTTAGCCGTTGCCTTGCAAGCTTGTTCGGCTGATCCTTCTTTTGCAATTGGTGGAAACATCACGGCCTCTGGTTCCAACGCCCACCGTGGAACGGGTGAAATATTTGTAGCCGAGGCAGATGAATCAGATGGATCCTTCATTGAGTATCGACCATTTGGGGCAATAGTGACCAATATCGAGCATGATCACGTTGATTTCTTCGAGACCCCAGAGGCAGTAGATAAAGCATTTGTGGATTTTGCAGAGACCATTCAAAAAGATGGCTTCCTTGTTTATTGCGCAGATGATTCGGGCGCGAAGAGGCTAGCAATGGATATTTCAAAATCCGGGCTTGAACAGATTTCATACGGTTTAAGTGAAACCGCAGATCTGCATATAGATCAGATAGAGCTTTTGGCGATGAGTTCTAGAGCACGAGCGATTTGGCATGGAAAAATGATTGGCATTATTGAACTTCAAGTGCCCGGTCAACATAACTTACTTAATGCAGCATCAGTATTAGCAACGGGTTTGAAGTTAGCGATGCCAGCGGCACAACTTTTGGCAGGCCTTGGGATGTTTCGGGGGACTGGACGTAGATTTGAGTTAAAGGGCACCGTAAACGGGATACGAGTTATCGATGACTATGGACACCATCCAACTGAAATACAAGTAACCCTAGAAGCTGCCCGCCGGTTCGCAGCAGATGGCCGATTGATAGTTGTATTTCAGCCACATCGTTTTTCACGCACTCGTGCATTTGCGCCAAGATTTTCAGAAGCGTTAGACAAAGCAGATCGCGCGATTGTTTTAGAAATATACGCCGCAAGTGAGAAGCCAATTGAAGGGGTTACATCCAGACTCATCACCTCCAAGATGGTTAGAGGAGAGTACATACCTAACTTTGTGGAAGTAACAGATTCTGTAGTTGCTTCAGCCCAACCAGGTGATGTGATCATGACACTTGGTGCAGGTGATGTAAGTTCACTAGCACCAATCATTGTAGAAGGCTTACAAAGGCGATTTGCTTAAATGAGAAGACGCTTCACATTAGTAGCCTTACCAATTTTAATGATTGCCGGTGCAACATATGCTCTGGGTTACTCAACTCTATTTACAGTAAGTTCAGTTGAAATCATTGGTTCACGATCAAATGTAAATCCTGGGGTTATAAAAGGTGAAAAATTAGCGCGAATCCAACCTAAAGTAATTGCAACTAAGTTTGAGAATTTAGCGTGGGTGAAAAAAGCCGAAGTATCGCGCGATTGGATTAGCGGGAAAGTCACGGTACGAATTCTTGAACGGACCCCGGTCGCTCTATATAACGGGAAAGCATTTGATGTAGAGGGTAAGAGCTTTCAACTTCAAAATGCTAACAGGTCCGACCTTATTCAGATCCAGGCGATCGATGCTACGTCAGCTTTGAAAGCAGTCGATCTGATTAACTCTCTAGATTCACAGTTAAGTCAAACATTGAAGTCAATCAAGGTCCAGAACTCAGGTTCACTGGACCTGCAATTGGCACAAGGAGAACGAATCCTTGAAGTTAAGTGGGGAATAAACAGTGAAAACGAGTTGAAAACCAGGGTTTATCAAAGGATTCTTGCCCTACCTGAAAACAATAAGATAACTAAAATTGATCTATCGGCACCACATGCACCGATCGTAAATTAAAAAATTCATCACATTTATTTGTTTCGCGACACGTTAAAGAATTCATGTCGGTGTTTGATAATCACCCTTGCGCGCTTTAGGTTCACCTTATTGAAAATCATTGAGCCGTAACTCTCAAGGTGAGGTTTAAGGTTCAAAAGGAGGAAGACACGTGGCTTCACCGCAAAATTATTTGGCTGTCATCAAAGTAGTTGGCATTGGTGGCGGTGGAGTTAATGCAGTCAATCGAATGATTGATGTTGGATTAAAAGGTGTTGAGTTCATTGCAATTAACACTGATGCACAACATTTGTTAATGAGTGATGCAGATGTAAAACTTGATATCGGTCGCAAGACAACTCGTGGTCTTGGCGCAGGTATGGATCCCGATAAAGGACGCGAAGCAGCACTTGATCATGCAGATGATATTGAAGAGATTCTTCGCGGGGCAGATATGGTTTTTGTAACTGCTGGCGAAGGTGGCGGAACTGGAACTGGCGCGGCTCCCGTTGTTGCAAAAATTGCTCGAGAGATCGGTGCATTAACAATTGGAGTTGTAACTCGTCCATTTTCTTTTGAAGCAAAGCTGCGATCAGAACAGGCAGATGTTGGTATTGAAGCATTGCGTGAAGAAGTTGATACGTTAATTGTTATCCCGAATGATCGCTTGCTTGCCATCTCTGATCGTCAAATAACTTTGGCTGATGCTTTTAAGAGCGCAGATCAAGTTCTACTCTCTGGAGTCCAAGGAATTTCCGAAATCATTACACAGCCTGGATTAATCAATCTAGATTTTGCAGATGTAAAAGCTGTCATGTCAGGTGCAGGATCGGCATTAATGGGAATCGGATCTGCACGTGGCGAAAACCGAGCAATCCGAGCAGCAGAGCTTGCAATCTCTAGTCCATTACTGGAAGCATCAATTGATGGTGCCATGGGAGTATTGCTTTCAGTTTCTGGTGGATCGGATTTAGGTTTGTTCGAAGTCAACGAGGCATGTGAGTTAGTTCA
Organism: Actinomycetota bacterium; assembly: GCA_009702925.1. Classification (GTDB taxonomy): domain Bacteria; phylum Actinomycetota; class Actinomycetes; order Nanopelagicales; family Nanopelagicaceae; genus Planktophila. The sequence goes on along the minus strand of WLHC01000002.1, from coordinate 41,704 downwards.
ATCAGTTGTTCACCCAAATGCTAAGTTCATTTTTGGAACAACTATCGATGATGCTCTTGGTGATGAAATTCGTATAACTGTTGTTGCAGCAGGCTTTGAAGGTGGGCAACCAAAGAAGGTAGCAACACCTTCATTTGATGCCGCAACATTGGGTGGAGTGGCTGACCCTATTTCTGCTAATGATCCATTGGCTGTAGCCCTTGATTTAGATAATGAGCTACCAAGGCGCCGAGTCACTTTTGAAGAATTGGTAGCTGAGGATGAGATCGATATTCCTGACTTCATGAAGTAAGGAATTCTGCTTTGTCCTATTTTTTCACTGATCGAACCGGTGGCTTTAGTTCGGGCAGTTACGAATCTCTTAACTTTGCGGGCCATGTGGGCGATGATCCATTGAAAGTTAAAGCAAATCGAGCGACGTTACCAACCACTCAATTTATGAATCAAGTACATGGCAACGCTGTTGTCGTTGTCACGCAATACAGTGAAATTGAACCAACGTGTGATGCATTAGTAACGGCCAATCCTGATATTTCATTAGCGGTCATGGTGGCAGACTGCATTCCACTTTTACTTATTTCAGAGTCAGTTGTTGGCGCTGTCCATGTTGGACGCGCTGGCTTGGTGAACAGAGTTGCAATAAATTCTATTGAGGCAATGAGGGATTTAGGAGCAAAGCACATTCATGCCGTATTAGGACCTTCCATTTGTGGAAAATGTTATGAAGTACCGCTTGGGTTGCAGGAGGAAGTAACTGCTAATCATCCAGATTCTCACTCCACTACAAGGCATTCGACACCAGCCTTAGATCTCCAAGCAGGGTTAGTAGCAGAATTGATGGCACAGGATGTGAGTTTTGAGGCTTCGACTATATGCACCATGGAAAACGCTTCCTATTTTTCTCATCGCAGGCAATCACCGACTGGTCGGTTTGTGGGGGTAGTAAAAATATGAACAGAAAAGCCGAGTTAGAAGAAAACCTGAGAGAAGTTAAGAACAAGATTGCCTCTGTAGCAGATCACGAAGTGGTCTTAGTTGTAGTTACGAAGAGTTTTCCGGCAAGTGATGTGGAGATTTTAAGCCAACTCGGAGTTTGCGATTTCGGCGAGAATCGCGATTCTGAAGGAGCCGAAAAATCAAAGGTGGTCCCAGCCACATGGCATTTCCAGGGGCAGATACAAAGCAATAAACTCAAATCAATTACTAGCTGGGCATCTGTCATTCACTCATTAGATGAACTTCGACATTTTGAGTTGATAGAAAAGATTGCACCGCACCCACTTTCAATTTTTCTTCAGGTTTCACTCGATGGCGCCCATCATCGAGGGGGAGCCAAAAGTGAGGATCTATATGAATTAGCTAGGGCAATTGAAAACTCTTCAAAACATAGATTGTCTGGAATTATGTCGGTGCCACCATTATCAATGGATCCGGCCCGAGCCTACGAACAACTTCAACAGATTCACATGGAGTTTATGAGGGAGTTTCCCGGGGCGACCGGGTTATCTGCTGGCATGAGTGGGGACTATGAAATGGCCATTTCCTATGGAGCGACACATGTGCGAGTTGGCTCATCAATACTCGGTTCTCGCTCACCCCAGAGGTAACCTTTTCTCATGTCTAATGCAATCCGCCGTGTTGCCAACTACTTAGGTTTAATGGATGAGCCGGAATTTGATACCCCACAATCACAAGCACCAGCAAAATCAAGTGATGTGCGAATTAAGAGCCGAGAGCTTCGTCCAGTGCCAACTGTACGTAGGGGAGAAGTTGTAGAAACTGCTCCGCAGTTAGATCTTCCAACTTTAGATCGCATCATTACTTTGCATCCTCGCTATTACAACGAGGCGCGAACAATTGGTGAGCATTACCGCGAAGGCAATCCTGTCATTATCAATTTAACAGAGATGGATGAATCAGAGCATAAGAGACTTGTGGATTTTGCAAGCGGTCTTGCATTTGGATTGCATGGAACAATTGAGCGAGTAACTAAAAAAGTATTTCTTCTTTCGCCAGCAAATGTTTCAGTAAGCAGTGAAGACAAATCAGCTGCGGCACAAGCAAGTTTTTTTAACCAGAGCTGATCATGTTGAGCGTGGGCTCACTGCTAGCCAATATATTGCAGTTGTTCCTTTTTGCTTTGTTGGGGCGACTAATCTTTGATTATGTACAAATGTTTTCGAAAACTTGGCGCCCGCGTGGTCCCATTCTCTACTTGGTCGAGGCCATTTATACGATCACGGACAGGCCAATGAAATTCGTTGCGCGATTTGTTCCACCACTTCGTCTAGGCGCAATTAGTTTGGATATGAGTTTTATAGTTCTTTTTTTCGGAACTCAGTTATTGATCGGCTTCGTTAGCCGCCTTTAGATCAGGTCGATTTAGTTAAAACAACCTCTAAGCCGATTTCACTATCACCTATAGATATCGCGCCGTCACGGACCATTGACACTGCAAGAACCTCATTTTCAATTCGCGAGTGATCACTTTCAATCGCAGCAATAATTTCGGGAGTACCATTCCAAGCAACCTTGATGCGATCTGAAATGTCAAAGCCTTCACTTTTGCGTCGCTCTTGAATAAATCGGATCACCTCACGTACATTTCCAGCCAGAACCAATCTGGGTGTCAGTTGCAGATCAAGTGCAACACTCTCACCATCATGTGAAGAAACGCTCCAACCAGATTTTGGCACTTCAGTAATTACAAGATCTTCAAGCGTAATTGTCCAATCGGCAAGTGATATCGATCCTTGATTGCGCAGTTGCTTAACAAGTTCTGTCGGATCTACACCTGCGATCGCCTTTGCAATCTCTTGAACAGCTCCACCAAATTTTGCTCCAAGGCTCTTGAAATTTGCCTTAACGCTTACATCGACTAAATCTCCATCGGCATTAGCAATATCTTCTAGTTCCATAACGTTTAATTCATCGGCGATTTGTTCACGCATCTGTTCTGGTAGGTCAGACCACCCCTTTGCAGCGATCAGGGCTCGACCTAGGGGCTGTCGGATCTTGATACCTGATTCAGCTCGAGTAGCTCTTCCAAGTTCGACTATTCGACGAGTTAGCTCTACTTGTTTGCCGAGGTCACGATTAACTTCATGGCTCTTGGAGATTGGAAAGTCTGAAAGATGAACAGACAAGGGTGCTAATGGATCGGTTGGTCTGACTAGTTCTTGCCATACATGCTCTGTAATAAATGGGACAAGCGGTGCGAGCAGTTGTGTCAAAGTTACTAGACACTCATGCAAGGTTGCCAAGGCAGCAACATCTCCATCCCAAAAACGTCGACGTGAACGCCGGACATACCAATTTGATAGATCATCAATGAATTTTGCTAAATCGCGTCCAGCAACTTGTGAATCAAAACCTTCGAGTGCTTTATCGACGTTGGCAATTAAGAGATTAAGTTCGGAAATAATCCACTTATCCATTAATGGTCGATCTGCCAGTAATGGAGTTTGAGAGAGCTCAAAATTAGAGGCCTTCGCATATAAGGCATGGAATGAAACAGTGTTCCAATATGTCAGTAACGTTTTACGAACAACTTCATTCAAATTTTCATGTCCTACTCGCCTTGCTGACCAAGGCGATCCAGCTGCAAGCATGTACCAGCGAACAGCATCAGCACCGTGTTGATCCATGAGCGCCATCGGTTCGAGAACATTGCCCAAATGTTTACTCATTTTCCGTCCATCTTTATCCAAGATATGACCGAGGCATAGAACAGTTTTATAAGAGGATTGATCAAATACTAAAGTTCCAATTGTCATCAAGGTGTAAAACCATCCGCGAGTTTGATCAATCGCTTCACAGATGAAGTCAGCAGGATATGAGGCTTTGAATTTTTCAATCGAACCTTCTTTGTGAGGATAACCCCACTGCGCAAAGGGCATTGCACCTGAGTCATACCAGCAGTCAATTACCTCTGGGACCCGAATCATTGTTGAATCACACTCACTGCAATCAAATGTAATGTCATCAACAAAAGGTCTGTGCGGATCTAGGTTAGACAGTTCCTTGCCTGCCAGTTGACCTAATTCTTTAAGCGAGTCAACGCAGATCTCATGTTCATTTTCGCAACGCCAGATCGGAAGGGGAGTGCCCCAGTATCGATTTCGGGAGAGTGCCCAATCGATATTGTTATTTAACCAATCACCATATCGGCCCTCCTTAATAGTTTCAGGATGCCAATTAGTTGAAGCATTTTCTCGAAGCAACGCTTCCTTAATTGATGTGGTTCGGATATACCAAGAAGGTTGTGCGTAATACATCAATGCGGTGTGACAACGCCAGCAGTGCGGGTATGAGTGTTCGTATTGCTGGTGCTTATAAAGGGCTCCACTTGCTTTGAGCTCCTTTACTAAAGTTTTGTCTGCATCTTTGAAAAACATTCCGCCTACTACAGGAACTTCTTTAAGAAATCTTCCATCTGGAGCAATTGGATTGACCACAGGGAGTCCATAATTGCGACAGACCGCAAGATCGTCTGCGCCAAAGGCAGGGGATTGATGTACTAGTCCCGTTCCGTCTTCAGTGGTTACATACGTTGCTAGAACTACATAATGGGCATCTGGAATCTCAACGTAATCAAAGGGGCGTTGGTAAGTGATTTTTTCTAGATCCTTACCTAGCATCGTTTTCAAAATCTTTTTATCACCTTTTACCGACTCTATGAGGGCTTTAGCAACAACTAGTACTTCATCTTCTTGCTCTTCAACGCTTACCTGTACAACTACATATTCAACTTCTGGATGCACTGCGATTGCAGTATTTGAAACAAGAGTCCAAGGAGTTGTTGTCCAGACAAGAAGGCTTGCCTTTAATTTTTGAAATTCACCAGAAGTCACAGGGAAGCGGACGAAGACAGATGGATCGGTGACGGTTTCATACCCTTGAGCTAATTCGTGATCTGAAAGACCTGTTCCGCAACGTGGGCAATAGGGAGCAACACGATGGTCTTGAACAAGTAAACCTTTTTTCCAAATTTCTTTGAGCGACCACCAAACTGATTCAACATACTCCGGCGACATGGTCCAATATGCCTGATCAAAATCGACCCAGAAACCCATGCGGTCGGTCATTTCTGTAAATGCACTCACATGGCGCTGAACTGATTCACGGCATTTGTCATTGAATTGTGAAATTCCATATTTTTCAATATCGCCCTTGCCCGAGAATCCAAGTTCTTTTTCCACGGCAATCTCAACAGGAAGTCCGTGACAGTCCCAACCGGCTTTTCTTTCTACGTATTTTCCCTTCATCGTATGAAAACGAGGAAACACATCTTTGAAAACTCGAGCTTCAATATGGTGAGTTCCGGGCATTCCATTTGCTGTGGGTGGACCTTCATAGAACGTCCACGTCGGACCATCTTCACGGGCGTTAACGGTTTTTTCAAAGACAGAGTTCTCGCGCCAGAACTTTAAAATCTGGTGTTCAACTGCAGGCAGATCAACCGATGCAGATATCTGTCGAAACGACATTAAAAAACCCCCAGAGAAAATCATCTGGAGGGACGAAATCTGCATATGCAGTTTTCGCGGTACCACCCACCTTGCGTCTACACCTTGATGCATCCGCCGCTTTTGATCCCACTTGCTAGTTCTAGGTGAATCCTTGATAAAGGACCACTTCTTCTAGCAGGCTCGTGAGGTGATAGCCCCGTCATTGCCAGTTATGTGAGGAGTTCAGTCTAGATGATGGCTAGAAAATAAATTGCAACGTGGCGAAATTGGCAACACAGGGGTAATCGGCATAGGGTTCGCGACATGCCTAAGAAGCCTGTTAAGAAAGCGGTCGTAAAGAAGGCGGTAGCAAAGAAAGCCGCTCCGGCCAAAAAAGCTGTTAAGAAGGCGGCTAAAAAGGCGACTACCAGCAAGAAGCCGATCAAAAAAGCTGCTCCAGTTAAGAAGGCTGCTAAAAAAGCGATAGCAAAGAAAGCTGCTCCAGCAAAAAAATCTAGCGTCAAGAGCATTCCTGTAAAGAAGGCCTCGGGCAAAGGCTTTCCATCAAAAACAACTTTAACTGTTGATGAAAAATCTCAAACTGTTTCAGTTTCAACTGTAACTGCAACAGTTGTAGCCCCAGTTGTCGAAGAGCGACGGTTGGTTATGCCACCGCCACCACGACCTGTGAAAAGTGGAAAAAAGATTGCTCCACTCAAACCAATCAAGAGTGCACCAGTTCCTGTTGTTGCCACTGAAACTGAGACCCCGTGGTCGGCCGCAGAGCTCAAGGCTGTCAGAGCAGAGATTTCCAAAGAGCTAGATCGTTTGCGCAAAGAGCTGGCTATTGTCGAATTAGAAATGGACGAACTCATTCAAGAATCTGGTGAGGGCGCAGGCGATGACCAAGCTGATGCTGGAACTAAAACTTTCGAACGCGAACATGAAATGTCATTGGTAATCAACGCTCGTGACATGGTTTTACAAACTGAACGGGCTTTAGAGAGAATTGATTCCAAGAACTATGGAAATTGCGAAGAGTGTGGATCTCCGATTGGTAAAGCACGCCTTCAAGTATTTCCACGTGCAACGTTGTGCATGCTTTGTAAACAGAAGGAAGAGCGGCGCTAACTGTGCAGTATTGGCGCACACTTTATGGTGTTGCCTGGTTTGTTTGGGTTCTAGATCTTGCAACCAAGTTATGGGCCGTTAGCACGCTTTCGGATCGTTCCAACATCAAAGTCCTCGGCGATTTTTTTCAACTAACGCTAGTGCGAAACCCTGGAGCAGCTTTTTCAATTGCCGAGGGTGCGACAATCTTTTTAACTCTCTTCGGATTCTTTGTCTTGGCAATAATTTTCTATTACTCAGTCAAAATTACCTCTAAGGGTTGGTCGGTAGTACTTGGTTTGGCCATGGGTGGAATATTGGGAAACCTTGTAGATCGTATTTTTCGTGAGCCAGGCGTACTAAGAGGTCATGTAATTGATTGGCTCCAAGTGCCAAACTTCCCAGTGTTTAACATTGCTGATTCGGCAATAGTCGTGGCTGCTGGAATTTCAATGCTCCTGTCATTGCGAAATATTCCACCAATAACAAGAGTAAAGTCAGATTTATGAGTCAAAGAGAGCTGCGAACACTGTCAGTACCTGAGGGTGTTGCAGGAGAGCGAATCGATAGCGCCCTAACTCGGGTACTCGGTCTTTCCCGAACTTCTGTGGTGAAACTTCTAGAAGATGGCGACATCACAACAAATGGCAAAGTTATGCCAAAGTCAGAACGTGTGATTGCTGGCCAAGTAATCGAAGTATTGATGCCTGCTCCATTAAACAGTGAACCAATTCCCTTAACTCCAATTCAAGGTTTAAGTATTGTCTACGATGACAACGACATTGTTGTCATCGATAAGCCTGTAGGTTGCGCTGCTCATCCAAGTCCTGGCTGGACTGGTCCAACAGTAGTAGGGGCTTTAATGGCAGCTGGATACTCTGTTTCAACTTCTGGTCCTGCAGAAAGACAGGGAATTGTTCATCGATTAGATGTTGGAACCAGCGGCCTGATGATTGTTGCAAAAAGTGATCAAGCCTTTCATGCGCTAAAAGATGCATTTAGAAACAGGACTGTTTCAAAGATTTATCACGCACTTGTTCAAGGACATATGGATCCTTCCACCGGAACTATCGATGCACCTATCGATCGACACCCAAAAGAAGATCATCGGTTCGCAGTGGTTGCAACAGGTAAAGAGTCAATCACTAACTATGAAGTTATGGAGTTTTATCGCGCTGTATCAATGGTCAAGATTGAATTAGAAACTGGGCGCACTCACCAAATTAGAGTTCACTTTTCTGCGCTGCACCATCCTTTAGTAGGGGATACAACATATGGAGCAGATCCAGTTTTGGGAAAGAGCCTTGGGATGGCCAGGCCTTGGCTACATGCGGCCGAGCTTTCCTTTGCCCACCCTGTGACTCATTCCAAACTCAACTTCACGGCTCCATATCCTGCCGATCTCACACGCTCACTGGCGTTGCTTTCCGACGCGGTTCTGCCTTAGCCACTAATCTCGCCAATCATGTCTAAAGATAATTTCGTACATCTGCACGTACACACCGAGTATTCAATGCTCGATGGTGCTGCTCGTATAAATGAACTTATGGCAGAAGTGAAGTCACAGGCGATGCCAGCTATCGCGATGACTGATCATGGCAATGTGTTTGGGGCCTTTGAATTCTACAAAGCAGCAAAGAAAGCTGACGTAAAACCAATCATAGGAATTGAAGCCTATGTCGCACCAGAGTCACGCCTTGATAAGAAACGCGTGCAATGGGCTTCCGGAGGCGAAGATGATGTTTCCGGTGGTGGCGCTTACACGCATATGACTATTTTGGCAGAAAATAACGAAGGACTTTCAAACTTATTTCGGCTCTCATCACTTGCATCTCTAGAAGGTTATTACTACAAGCCACGTATGGATCGAGAGCTATTGGCAAAACATTCAAAAGGATTAATTGCAACAACGGGATGTCCTGGTGGTGAAATTCAAACCAGACTTCGAATGGGTGCCTATAAAGAAGCGATAAAAGCTGCAAGTGATTATCGCGATATTTTTGGAAGAGAAAACTACTTTTTAGAGGTTATGGATCATGGAATTGAGATTGAAGCACGGGTAAAAGATGACCTACTCAAGCTTGGTAAGGAGCTAGGAATTCCTTTCCTTGCTACTAACGATCTTCATTACACATTACAGACTGATGCACCTGCCCACGAAGCTTTATTGTGCGTTCAATCGGGATCAACGCTAGCCGACCCAAAGCGATTTAAATTCGACAATGATTCTTTTTATGTAAAAACTCCTGCACAGATGAGAGAGTTATTCAAAGATCTTCCAGAAAGTTGCGATAACACATTACTCATCGCCGAAAGATGCAATGTGACATTAAGAGAGGGTGAAAACCTTCTGCCACAGTTTGAAGTTCCATCTGGTGAAACCGAAGATACGTGGCTCAAAAAGCAGGCACAGTTAGGTTTAAAAGAGCGCATGGGTTCACGAATAACTCCAGCACATGAGGCTCGACTTGTTTATGAACTCGGCGTAATGGAGAAGATGGGATTTCCAGGTTACTTCTTAGTTGTTGCAGATTTAGTTGCTCATGCAAAGAAAGTTGGAATTCGCGTAGGACCTGGTAGAGGTTCGGCAGCTGGATCATTGGTGGCTTATTCACTTGGGATCACTGGATTGGATCCGATTGAACACGGTTTACTTTTTGAGCGCTTCTTAAATCCAGAACGTATTTCGATGCCAGATATTGATCTTGACTTTGATGAACGTCGAAGAAGTGAAATGATTCGTTATGCAACCAATAAGTATGGAGAAGATCGAGTTGCTCAAATCATTACTTACGGAACAATTAAATCTAAACAGGCGATTAAAGACTCAACTCGGGTGCTTGGCTATCCCTATGTAGTAGGAGAGAAGCTAACAAAGGCATTGCCGCCATCAGTTATGGGCAAGGACATCTCTCTATCTGGAGTGTTTGACCCAAAAGATGATCGATATGCCGAGGCCGGTGAATTTCGCTCACTCTATGAATCAGACAGTGATTCAAAGCGAGTCGTTGATACTGCCCGCGGCCTTGAAGGATTAAAGCGTCAATGGGGAGTCCACGCAGCTGGAGTAATTCTCTCGCGCGAACCATTACTTGATGTGATTCCGATTCATCGACGAGAAGCAGATGGAGCAATAATCACTCAGTTTGATATGGGCGCATGTGAAGCAACGGGTTTACTCAAGATGGATTTCTTGGGCCTTCGAAATCTCTCTGTTTTAGATGATTGCCTTCTTAATATAAAGGCAAATAAGGGAATTGAAGTTGTTTTAGAAGATTTAACATTAGATGATCCTAAAACCTATCAACTGCTCAGCCGCGGTGAAACTCTAGGTGTATTTCAACTCGACGGCGGACCTATGCGACAACTACTAAAAAGTTTATCGCCAGATTCTTTCCAAGATATCTCTGCGGTGATTGCACTGTATCGACCAGGGCCAATGGGTGAAAACTCTCACAACCTTTACGCAGATCGCAAGAATAATCGAAAACCAGTAGAACCAATCCATAATGAACTTTCCGATTCATTGCAAGAGATTCTTGGCGATACATATGGATTGATCGTGTATCAGGAACAGGTAATGGCTATCGCCCAAAAAGTTGCCGGATTCTCACTTGGCCGCGCAGATCTTTTGCGTAAGGCGATGGGAAAAAAGAATAAAGATATTCTTGATAAAGAGTACGTTCCTTTCGAAGCTGGCATGAAGACCAATGGTTATTCAACCGCTGCCATCAAGCGACTTTGGGACACACTCATTCCATTCTCTGATTACGCCTTTAACCGTGCTCACTCGGCCGGTTACGGAGTAGTTTCTTATTGGACTGCTTACTTAAAGGCTAACTACCCAACGGAATACATGGCCGCTCTTTTGACTTCCGTTAAGGATGACAAAGATAAATCTGCGCTCTATCTTTCAGAATGTCGTCGAATGGGAATCAAAGTTTTGTCTCCAGATGTAAATGAATCTGATGCTGAATACACTCCTAGAGGAGTAGATATTCGATTTGGATTGGCCGCTATTCGAAATGTTGGTGAAGGTGTTGTGGCTTCGATTAAGTCGGCTCGTGAAACCAAAGGAAGATTTACTTCCTTTGGTGACTTCTTAGCAAAAGTTGATGCTCAGGTCTGCAACAAGAAAACAATCGAGTCCTTGATCAAGGCTGGCGCTTTTGGCTCCTTAGGTTCGACTAGAAAAGGCCTTATTGCAGTCCACCTTGAAGCAATTGATTCAGTTATCGAATCCAAACGTGCTGAAGCTATTGGACAGTTTGATCTTTTTGGCGGTGAAGAAGTGACGGCTGTTTCAGGATTAGATATTGAAATTCCCGAAGGCGAGTGGGAAAAGTCGATTTTGCTTTCTTACGAAAGAGAGATGCTTGGGCTCTACGTCTCAGATCACCCTCTGCTTGGTGTTGAACATGTTTTGCGTGCAAATACTGATTTAACAATCAGTGAATTAGTAGATGATGGCGCTCAACATGAATCGATTGTAACAATTGGCGGTTTAATCACAAGCGTGGTGAGAAAAGTTTCACGCCAGGGAGCTTCTTGGGCAGTAGTTACTGTGGAGGATTTAGAGGGCTCACTTGAAGTTTTGTTCTTTGCAAATACTTACAATCAATACTCAATTACATTGATAGAGGATCGAATTGTGACGATCAGAGGCCGAGTCGATAGGCGAGAAGATGCATTGAGGTTTACTGCACTTGAAATGTCGATACCAGATGTTAAGTCAGGTCCTGTTGGTCCACTTGTAATTAGCCTTCCTATTGCACAGTGCACACCGCCAGTAGTTGAGAGAATTAAAGAGATCCTCAGGTCTCATCCTGGAAAGCGAGAAGTGCATCTGCAGTTACGTGAGAATGGAAGTAGTACAGTCATGAAAGTCGATGCACTGATTACTGCCTCGCCCAGTTTGAGCGCTGATTTGAAATCTATCTTGGGACCCAACTGCTTGGTTTAGAAGCCTTCGGCGAGATTTATCATCGAGCCGATACGATTAACACATGATTCGCACCGTTGACCTACGCGGAAAGGCGCTATCAAAGGCGGGCTACTCCGCCCAACTTCCACGGGCAAATTTCAACATTGATCAAGCCCTAGTTTTAATTCAACCCATTTTGGATAGGGTAAAAAATGGAACAGAGTTAGATCTAATTGCGCTTGCACAAGAGTTTGATGGAGTAAAGCCATCGGCTATAAAAGTCTCACAAACAGATTTAGATATGGCTTTGCAAAATCTTGATCCAGAAGTTCGTCTTGCTCTTGAACTCTCAATTGTGCGCATCAAGAAAGTGCACAATGATCAAGTACGAAGCGAAAGTACAACAACGGTTGTTGATGGGGGAACGGTCACTGAGAAATGGATTCCTGTTGATCGAGTAGGACTTTATGTTCCTGGGGGGCGTGCGGTTTATCCCAGCAGTGTGATGATGAATGTCATCCCAGCTCAGATTGCAAAAGTTTCATCGATTGCAGTTGCTTCACCGCCTCAAAAAGAGTTTGGTGGTTTACCTCACCCAACAATTCTTGCAACCTGCGCGCTTTTGGGAGTTACAGAGGTTTACGCAGTTGGTGGTGCACAGGCAATTGCACTCTTTGCCTATGGCATGGAAGGCGTGTGCGAAAAAGTAGATCTCGTTACGGGTCCTGGAAACATTTATGTTGCTGCTGCAAAAAGAGCTCTTAGGGGAATCATTGGAATTGATTCAGAGGCAGGTCCAACAGAGATTGCAATACTGGCAGATTCGACTGCGCTGCCTGGTGATGTTGCAGCTGATTTAATCAGTCAAGCTGAACACGATGTAATTGCTGCAGCGATTTTAGTTACTGATTCGCTAGAGCTTGCCGAGAAAACTGTAAAGGAGTTAGAGATACGTGTGGCGGCAACTAAACACTCTGATCGTATTCGACAGGCCTTAGCGGGAGTGCAATCTGCCATCGTTTTGGTAAGTAATATTGAACAAGGCATTGATGTAGTAAATGCATATGCCGCTGAACACTTAGAGATTCAATGTAATGACGCAGCCTCAGTTTCCTTAAAGATTAGGAATGCGGGTGCAGTTTTCATTGGTCGCTTCACTCCGGTTTCACTGGGAGATTATTCGGCGGGCTCCAACCATGTTCTACCGACAGGTGGATGTGCGTGTCATTCAAGCGGATTATCGGTGCAAACATTTTTACGTGGATTGCACTTTATTGAGTACTCCAAAGAAGCCTTTAATCAAATTGCTAAAACAGTAGTAACTCTTGCTACAGCTGAGGATTTGCCAGCACACGGAGAAGCAATGCTTGCTAGATTTGAGAAATTGTCATGAGTTGGCCAAATTGGTTACCCCTTCGGGAAAACCTGCGATCACTCTCACCATACGGTGCTCCTCAAGTTCCAGCTCAAGCGTTTCTAAATACAAATGAGAATCCATTTCCACCATCTGCGCAATTACAAGCTGCAATAACCAAAGCAGTCTCAGATGTAGCATCTCAGCTCAATCGTTATCCTGATCGAGATGCCGAGCTATTACGTTCCAAACTAGCATCGTATATAAATAATCTCAGTGGAACAGATTTTACTTTCAATAATATTTGGGTAGCTAACGGTAGCAATGAAGTAATTCAATCACTCTTTCTCGCATTTGGTGAGGGCTCAGCATTAGGTTTTACACCCTCGTATTCAATGCACGCTCTGATCGGCAAAGTAAGTAATACGGTGTGGATTGATGGTTTCCGTGATTCCGATTTTACACTCAATACAAAAGAGGCCATCAATCAGATTCTTTTGCATAAGCCTGCAATGACTTTTGTTACTACGCCGAATAATCCCACCGGTGGCGCCGTTGCACTAGCAGAGATTGCCAAGATCGCCGATACCGTTAAAACTCTAGGAGGCCTACTAGTTGTCGATGAGGCATACGCTGAGTTCTCAAAGGAGCTTTCAGCTGTCACTTTGATTGCAAAAAACCCTCACGTAGTTGTTGTTAGAACGATGAGTAAAGCTTTCGCATTTGCGGGCGCTCGAGTTGGATACTTGGTAGCTGATCCAATGGTTAAAGATGCAATGATGATTGTCCGTCTTCCTTATCATTTAAGTTCAATCACGCAGGCGGTAGCACAGGTAGCGCTAGATTTTAAAGATGAGTTGTTGGCTGGAGTCGAAACTTTGATTCAGTCCAGAGAATCGCTGATTACTTCTCTTTCATCCTTGGGATTAACGACTGTGAAAACCGATGCCAACTTCATTTTGTTCACAGGTTTCAAGCAAAATGCCCGGGAGTTATGGTCAGATCTGCTCAAAAAGGGAGTTCTGATTAGAGATGTGGGATTATCAGGACATCTAAGAGTAACTATTGGAACTGAAGCTGAAAATAAGTTATTTATATCCGCCCTAAAAGAACTAATCTGAAGGAGATAACGATGAGAACAGCGCGCGTTGAAAGAAAAACCAAAGAGTCACACGTAATCGTTGAACTTAATTTAGATGGTCAAGGTGTTATTGATGTTGCCACGGGCGTTCCCTTCTTTGATCACATGATGTCTCAGTTGGGCAAGCACTCTGGTTTTGATTTAATGATAAAAACCAAGGGAGATGTTGAAGTCGATTCACACCACAGTGTCGAAGATACATCTCTTGCATTTGGACAGGCATTGCGTGAGGCGCTGGGAGAAAAAATCGGAATTCGCCGCTTTGGAGATTCAATGGTGCCACTTGATGAAGTTTTGGTTCAGGCGGCAGTAGATCTATCTGGTCGTTCATACCTTGTTCACCGCCAGCCAGAAATTGTTGAACTTATTGGTACGTTCGATACAACTCTTGGTAAGCACATTTGGGAATCAATTGTTGCTGAAGCACGAATTGCATTACATATTCGAGTTCTTGAGGGTCGAAATGCTCACCATGTGTTTGAAGCACAGTTCAAGGCCGTAGCACGTGCGCTACGAGATGCAGTTTCACTAGATGGCAGAGTGGCAGGAATTCCTTCAACTAAGGGCTCTCTTTGATCGCAATTCTTGACTATGGATCTGGCAATTTACGATCTGCAGAACGTGCATTTGCAACAACGGGTCAAGAGGTTGTTCTCACATCTGATCCTGCAATTGCCATAGAAGCAGATGGTTTGGTCGTTCCTGGGGTAGGAGCTTTTTCCTCATGTATGAATGGAATCAATGCCATCAATGGCGTATCTATTGTGCAAGAGCGATTGCAAAAAGAGCGTCCGGTTTTAGGTATTTGTATCGGAATGCAGATTATGTTTTCTCAAGGAACTGAAAATAGTCAGGGGCAGCCCTTCAAGGGCATTGGTATTTGGAATGGTGTCGTTGATCGTCTCAACGCTCCGATACTTCCGCATATGGGTTGGAATACTGTTGAAGCCGATCCCAACTCGGTACTTCTTAAGGGCATTGAAGAAGAGTCTTTTTATTTTGTACATTCCTTTGCAGCTAAATTCTCTGTGGGGGAAAAGCAAAGCTGGAGTTTTTACGGTGAGAGATTTCTTGCTGTAGTTGAAGATGGTTATGTATGTTCCACACAATTTCATCCTGAAAAATCTGGAACCGCAGGGCTGAAACTAATTAGAAATTGGGTCGATTCATTATGAGAGATTTTGATCTACTCCCGGCAGTTGATGTAAAGGACGGCCGAGCCGTTCGCCTAGTTCAGGGTGAGATATCTAAGGAAAGCATCTACGGTGCTCCATTAGATGTTGCATTAGATTTTCAGTCTGCCGGGGCAACGTGGTTGCATCTAGTTGATTTAGATGCAGCATTTGGTCGCGGTGAAAACTCTCTTTTGTTAGCAGAAGTTGTCGGCAAGTTAGATATTGATGTCGAACTGTCGGGTGGAATTCGAGATGATGAATCTCTTACTCGAGCCCTTGCAACAGGATGTCGACGAGTAAATCTAGGTACGGCCGCACTTGAAAATCCTGAATGGACCGCCCGGGTTATTGCCCAGCATGGAGATCGCATTGCAGTCGGTCTAGATATCCGCGGCCAAACGCTTGCAGCACGTGGTTGGACAAAAGAAGGAGGAGATCTTTACGAAACAATTGCACGTTTAGACAGCGATGGATGTGCTCGTTATGTCGTAACTGATGTTGCAAAAGATGGAACACTCATGGGACCCAACATAGAGCTATTGAAATCTGTTTGTTCTGTGACAAAAAAGCCTGTAATAGCTAGCGGCGGTATTGCAACGCTTGAAGACATTTCAACCCTGGCCAATCTTCAAAGTATTGGCATCGAGGGAGCAATTGTTGGCAAAGCCTTATATGCAGGCGCATTTACTTTGGAGCAAGCATTAAAGGCGAGTAGGGGGAAGTGAAAAACTTATGACTCTGTCTGTTCGAATAATTCCCTGCCTAGATGTAACCGATGGTCGAGTAGTAAAGGGAGTTAATTTCACCAACCTTGTTGACGCAGGTGATCCTGTAGAAATGGCATCACTATATGATGTTGAGGGCGCCGATGAATTAACTTTTCTAGATATTTCTGCATCATCATCTGGGCGTGAAACCACACTCGATATTGTTCGTAAAACAGCTGAACAGGTATTCATACCATTAACTGTTGGTGGCGGTATTCGCTCAGTATCTGACGTAGATAAATTGCTTCGAGCTGGCGCAGATAAGGTTTCAATTAATACATCTGGAATTGCGCGGCCAGATTTGATTGCAGAGATTGCTGATCGTTTTGGCTCTCAAGTACTTGTGCTTTCAGTAGATGCAAGAAGGGCGCGAACGGAATCAGGTTTTGAAGTCACAACCCATGGTGGAAGGGAAAGTTCTGGGATCGATGCTCTGCGTTGGGTTGAGAAAGCATGCGAACTTGGAGTTGGTGAGATTTTATTAAATTCAATGGATGCAGACGGAACCAGAGCTGGATATGACATTGGAATGATTGCCGCGGTGCGATCAGTGGCAAAGGTTCCTCTAATTGCAAGCGGGGGAGCCGGCGCCCTTTCTGATTTTGCTGCTGCCCTAGATGCTGGGGCTGATGCACTGCTTGCAGCAAGCGTCTTTCATTTTGGTACTCATCGAATTGGCGATGTAAAGGCCTATTTAGCTAAGCACAATTATTCTGTGCGCAACGTTGTAGCAACATAGGGCAGAATTATCCTATGAGCACATTAGATCCAGCGATCCTTGCCTTGCTCAAAGATTCGACTTCACTGATTCCAACGATCGTTCAAGACGATTCATCGCTAGAGATTCTGATGCTCGCATATTCAAACTCAGAATCGCTTGCATTAACACTTCAAACCGGGAAAGCAACATATTGGAGCCGAAGCCGAAAAGAATTATGGGTAAAGGGTGCAACCTCAGGCCACGTTCAATCGGTCGTCGCGGTTTCACTAGATTGTGATGGCGATTCAATCTTGTTTCGTGTAAATCAAACTGGACCTGCATGTCACACTGGAGAATTAACCTGCTTTCATACTCCATTGAATTTAGGATCTCAATGAATTTGGAAGAGTTTCGTTCCTACGCGAAAGAGTTTAATGTAATCCCTGTTTCACGCAGACTTCTTGCCGATGGGGAGACACCTGTTGGGGTTTATCAAAAACTTACAAAGAATGTAGAGAATACATTTCTTCTTGAATCGGCCGAACATGACGGAAGTTGGTCGCGATATTCATTTATCGGCGTTCGAAGCGAAGCAACATTAAGTGAAGAAAATGGTCTTGCCTATTGGCAAGGCGTTGCACCAGCTGGAGCTCCAAGTGGGATCGATCCGCTTATGGCATTAAAAATCTGTGCTTCACATTTGCGTTCGCCTCAAATCCCTGGCTTGCCTCCATTGACTAGTGGACTCGTAGGTTTCATGGGCTATGACGTAGTTCGGCGTCTAGAAAAACTACCTAACCTAACGACAAAAGATATTGAACTACCAGAGTTATCTTTTATGCTCACAAGTGATCTAGCTGTTCTAGATCACAGCGATGGAACAATCACTCTTATCGCAAATGCAGTTAATTGGGATGGAAGTGATGATCGAGTAGACCAGGCTTACGCTTCGTGTCAGAGCCGCCTTGATCAAATGGAGTCAGATTTGGCCTTACCGCTTACTCCTGAAGTAAATCGAATACCTGAATTTGCAAAGCCTAAATATGATGCAAATATTTCTTCGGAGAATTTCAAAACTAGTGTTAAAAAAATCAAGGAAGAAATTCTCTCAGGAGAGGCGTTTCAAGTAGTTCTTTCGCAACGTTTTTCTATGCCATCTCATGCCGATGCATTGGATGTATATAGAATGTTAAGGTTGAATAATCCTTCACCGTACATGTATCTCTTTAGATTCAGTGCCGGAATAGAAATTGTCGGTTCAAGTCCAGAGGCGCTCGTTAAAGTAAACCAAAAGGATGTAATGATTCATCCGATCGCTGGAACACGTAGACGTTCGCAGAATCCTCAAGAAGACGATGCTTTAGCGCAAGAGCTTTTGGCAGATCCAAAGGAGCGCGCTGAACATTTAATGTTGGTTGATCTAGGCCGAAATGATTTAGGAAGAGTGTGCGCGCCCGGCACAGTTGAAGTCGTCGATTTCATGCACATCGAACGTTATTCACATGTTATGCACATTGTTTCTACTGTAACGGGAAAGCTAAAGGAAGGTGCATCGCCAACCGATGCTCTTTTTGCAGTTTTTCCAGCCGGCACATTATCGGGGGCTCCTAAACCACGAGCGATGGAGATTATTGAAGAACAAGAAAATATCCGTCGCGGAATTTATGGCGGAATAGTTGGATATATCGATTTTGCAGGCAATTTAGATACGGCTATTGCAATACGAACTGCATTGATTCTAAATGGAACTGCCTATGTACAAGCAGGTGCTGGAATTGTTGCCGATTCTGATCCAGAGAGTGAAAATCAAGAGTGTCATAACAAGGCCGCTGCAGTCCTAAGCGCTGTCCATGCCGCAAATAGTTTGGTCAAAAACTGATGCGTGAATTAATACCAGTATTTATTTCAATTGTTGTAGTAATTGGGCTGGTGCTTTTACTGAGTTCAAAATTCAAACTTTCGAATAGATACGAAAGAAAGCCCCGTGAACTAAACACTTGGAATGCTCAAGATCACGGAATAGATCCAACAGATGATGAGAAAAAATGAGTGCTCTAGATTCAATCATTGCTGGCGTGCGCGAAGATTTGGAACAAAGACGAATCCCAATGGGACAGCTCCTTGAAGGCGTGGAGTTGGCACCTAAGGTCCGCACTTGTTTGCCCTCACTGCTAACTCAAGAAATTTCCGTTATTGCTGAAATCAAACGATCATCTCCAAGTAAAGGCTCATTGGCACCTATCAGCGATCCTGCAGGATTAGCTGCAACCTACGAACAAGCAGGTGCATCGGTTATCAGTGTGCTGACTGAACAAAGACGCTTTGGAGGATCTTTAGCCGATTTAGATGTCGTAAGAAAAGCAGTACAGATTCCAATCCTGCGTAAAGATTTCATGATTAGCGAGTATCAATTCTATGAAGCACGTGCACACGGCGCCGATGTTGTGCTGCTAATTGTTGCAGCCCTTGGACAAAATCAATTGGATGACTACTTTCAATTAAGCAAAGAACTTGGAATGAGCGCCCTAATTGAGGTGCACACTCACGATGAACTTGAAAGGGCGTTAGAGATTTCTCCGGAGATCATCGGCGTTAATTCTCGTAACCTAAAAACTCTAGAAGTAATTACACAAGCCTTTGCAGAATTGATTCCGCAAATACCATCTGGGATAGCTCGCGTCGCAGAATCTGGGATTTCAAAAAGAGAAGACGTAATATTTGCCCATGAATGCGGAGCAACGGCGATCCTTGTAGGCGAGGCGCTTGTACGTGCAGATTCGCCATCAGTTGCGATCAATCAATTGCTCGGTAGGCTTTAGTAGTGGAGAGTTTTGATGTCTTAGGACACTTTGGCCAGTACGGTGGACGATTTGTGCCTGAGGCACTTATCGAAGCTTTAGATGAATTAGAAGCTGTACATAACCAAACACAAAAAGATCCAGAATTTCTTGCTGAGTTAGCAGAACTGCATCGCACATACACAGGCCGTCCCAGCATCATTACTGAAGCCAAGAGATTTTCAGAGCACGCCGGTGGGGCACGTATTTTTCTAAAGCGCGAGGATCTCAACCACACCGGAAGCCACAAAATAAATAACGTACTCGGTCAGGCGCTTTTGACTAAACGAATGGGCAAGAAACGAATAATTGCAGAAACTGGTGCTGGACAACATGGAGTAGCCGCAGCAACAGCGGCAGCACTGATGGGTTTGAAGTGCGTTGTTTACATGGGCGAAGAAGATACTCGCAGACAGTCACTCAATGTTGCCAGAATGAAGTTATTAGGGGCAGAAGTAGTTGCAGTCACTTCTGGATCAAAAACTTTGAAGGATGCAATCAATGAAGCGATGCGTGATTGGGTTACAAATGTTCATGACACGCATTACATGCTTGGCACCGTCGCAGGACCTCATCCATTTCCAACTATGGTCCGTGATTTTCATAAAGTAATTGGTGAAGAATCACGCGTGCAGATGCTAGAGATAACTGGTCGACTTCCTGATGCGGTTCTAGCCTGTGTTGGCGGAGGATCTAATGCAATAGGAATATTTAACGCATTTATACCCGATGAAAATGTCAGATTGATTGGATTAGAAGCAGGTGGTGATGGAGTAGAGACAGGTCGCCATGCCGCAACAATTACGGGAGGAACTCCCGGTGTTCTCCATGGAACTCGCTCATATGTTCTCCAAGATAAGAATGGGCAGACAGTTGAATCACATTCAATCTCTGCCGGTCTTGATTATCCAGGTGTAGGTCCAGAGCATGCTTACTTACATGATGTCGGACGAGCCGAGTATCGAGCAATTAATGATGATGCGGCTATGAATGCATTTGCTCTTCTTAGCAAAACCGAAGGAATAATTCCTGCAATCGAAACAGCTCATGCTTTGGCTGGTGCTTTGATTATTGGAAATGAACTTGGACCTAAAGCTAACTTGCTCATCAATCTTTCAGGTCGCGGAGATAAAGATGTGCAGACTGCGGCGCAGTACTTTGGAATTCCGCTTTAATGACGGCTTTAGATTCTGTATTAGTAAAGTGCCGCACAGAAAATCGCGCAGCACTCATTGCCTACATTCCGGCAGGTTTTCCATCTAGACAAGGTTGCCTAAAGGTCATTCAAACCTTAGTAGATGCCGGTGTCGATGCAATTGAAATAGGTTTTCCTTATAGCGATCCCGTAATGGATGGTCCAGTTATTCAAGAAGCTGCTGATATCTCTCTTAAGGCT
Organism: Actinomycetota bacterium; assembly: GCA_009702925.1. Classification (GTDB taxonomy): domain Bacteria; phylum Actinomycetota; class Actinomycetes; order Nanopelagicales; family Nanopelagicaceae; genus Planktophila. The sequence continues at coordinate 20,850 of WLHC01000002.1, read as the reverse complement.
GGGACAGGTGCAGCAGAGGTGTTTGAAGCTCTAAAGGTTGCATCCGATACTGGAACGGCCTCAGTTGTCATGACGTACTGGAATCCAATTGAACGATATGGTGTCGAAAAATTTGCTGCATCAATTGCAGAAAATGGTGGCGCTGGTGTGATTACTCCAGATTTAACAATTGAAGAGTCCGAATCATGGTTGGCGGCAACAAAAGCTAATTCCATAAATCCAATATATGTTGTAGCACCTAGCACCAAGGATCCACGTTTGGCTCGAGTTACTTCTAAGACTGGAGGATTTATCTACGCTGCTAGCTCAATGGGAGTTACTGGTACAAGAGAATCAGTTTCAATTGATGCAAAGGATTTAGTTTCTAGAATTCGAAAAGTAAGTGATCTTCCTGTTTGCGTTGGCTTGGGAGTTTCAACTCGCGAGCAGGCAAAGTCTTTAGCTGCATATGCCGACGGTGTGATAGTTGGCTCTGCATTCATCAAACTCTTACTTAATGCTAAGGATGAAAAAGCAGGCTTAGAGGCTGTTTCACAGTTGGCCAAAGAACTGGCAATTGGAGTGCGAGAAGGTCGATAGACTACACTGTAGTTTTTCAGGAAGATTCAATTTTCATTCGGCTTAGACGGCAATCACTGGGGGATTCGGTTACGATTATGACTATGTCAGAGCCTCTTATTATCAGTGCGCGTCGCGTGCGTAATGCATATCTGACAATGCTTATCTCTGCATCTTTAAGTCTATTTGCGGCCATGGTCTTATCGATTGACGCTTTTAAACTCGCTAAAGATGAAAATACTGAACTTTCTTGCAGTATCAATGCCGTCGTTTCTTGTAGCAAAGTAGCGTTATCTTGGCAGTCAACGGTTTTTGGATTTCCTAACTCCTTTATCGGATTAATGTTTGAGTCAGCAGTCATTACTATCGCTATTGCAGGGTTAATGCTTGTTCGCTTTCCAAACTCCTTATTGCGAATTGCATTTTTTGTCTATTCGGCGGCGCTAGTTTTTGCACTATGGTTATTCTCTCAATCATTCTTTGTAATCAAGGCTTTTTGTCCTTGGTGCATGCTGGTGACGGTTTCAACAATCTCCGTGTTTACAAGTATCTTGAGAATCAATATCTATCAGAACTCTTTTAACTGGAAAGAACCGAGTCATCAGAGGATTCTCAGTTTCATACTCCAAGGTCGCGACTATGTAGTTGTGGCATTCATTTATGCGGTAATAGCGGCGGCAATAATCTGGAAGTACGGGACTTATCTCTTACCTGAATTTCTCTATAGCTAACCTTTCGATTCTAGAATTGGATCGTTAGATCACCTCTGAATCGTGGGGAAATATCTCTCATATATTTGTGTCATCGGCTCGCTCATGACGAGAATTTCTGCATAATTCTGGGTGGTTTGGATTTGGCAGCAGAACATCTTTATCTATACTTAAACCGTTGGGTCGAACCATTGGGTCGGTTTTGATTCAAATAACTCAAATGAATTGATGGGGGATCTTTAATGGCAAAGCAACTGGGGAAGAGCGCAGACAACACAAATCGTTGGATTGTCCTAGCGATGGTCTTACTTGTTCTTGGAACTGGCGTTGCATTTTCCATCATGGGACAAAACAATAAAGAGAATGCACCCTTAAATGGCCTTGATGGAATCACCTTGAAACCAGCGGTAGCATCGAGTATCGATGTGGAAAATGGATCTGCAATCACATTTAATCCTGGCCTGACAACACAGGTAGATGTTTGGGAGGATCCTCAGTGTCCATCGTGTAAGAGATTTGAAGATATAACTGGTGAGTATCTGAATTCTTTAGTGAGAGATGAAAAGGCAACAGTGCGATTCCATGTTCTATCATTTTTGGGACCAGAATCTGTCCGTTCCGCCAATGCTGCATTTTGTGCAGCCGATGAGGGGCACTTTTTAGATTTTCATGATGCTCTCTACAAAGTGGAAACACCAGGAGAGGGTTCGGGCTTTTTAACAACGGAGGTTCTTCTTAAAATCGGAGAGAAGATCGGTATTGAATCTACAAAGTTTAACGATTGCGTCTCTCAAGGATCTAAATCAGATCTAGTTAAAGCCCACTATGACTCTATGGGCAAGTTTGGGGTTCAGGGAACGCCGACTGTTTTTATTAATGGAAAAGTTTGGAAACCAAGCCCAAGTGGCTTCAGTTTGGACGAGTTCCGTTCAGCTGTTGAGGCTGGATAAAACTTGAACTTTGCCTTTCCAACGCCATCTGTTTCGGCGTTAGAGATTGGTCCACTCACCATACATTTTTATGCACTTTGCATCATTACCGGTATTGCAGTTGCAATCTGGTTGGGAGATAAACGTTTCAAAGCGAAGGCTTCACAAGGCGAGTCGATCGTTGCCGAAGTTGCGATCACTGCAGTTCCTCTCGGAATAATTGGCGGTCGCCTCTATCACGTGCTCACTTCACCAAGTGCGTTCTTTGGCGAGAATGGTCAGCCAATAGATGCACTAAAAATTTGGGAGGGTGGACTCGGAATTTGGGGTGCAATCTCCATTGGACTTTTCGGAGCTTTTTTACGATACCGAATGTTACAAAAAAAGTTCAATCTTCCATCTTTTGCGGTGTTCGCGGACAGCCTTGCTCCGGGAATACTATTTGCCCAAGCAATCGGTCGTTTTGGAAACTGGTTTAATGGTGAACTTTTTGGACGCCCATTGGATAGTTGGTGGTCACTACAAGTTCCACTTAAGTATCGGCCCAGTGGATACACCCAGTTTGAAAGCTTTCATCCCACTTTCTTATACGAGGCGATTTGGTGCTCACTTGTAGCAGTTGCTCTCATTTACTTTGGTAAGGGGTTAAAGCCAGGACAAACTTTTGCCGCCTACGTTTTTGCCTACTGCTTCGGTCGTCTCTTTATTGAGTTAATTCGAATTGATGCTGCAAACACGATCGCCGGGCTAAGAGTTAATGTATGGGTGAGTCTGCTTATAGGCGTACTCTCGCTTATCTTTTTTCTGCGAGCCTCAAAAGAGAGTCCAAAATCTTAATGTAGGCTGATAAACATGAGCCTTGAAGATGTCTATAAGCGCAATCTGCAACATCGCACACATCGTGCGGGTTGGTTGCGTGCTGCAGTTCTTGGCGCAAACGACGGTCTGGTCTCAACTGCCTCATTGATGATTGGTGTTGCAGCTGCCGGTAAGAATGAATTTCTATTGACTGCAGGATTAGCAGGAATTACTGCTGGAGCAATGTCGATGGCTGTAGGTGAATACGTTTCGGTTAAATCTCAAAATGATGTTGAGGCATCTGATCGGCTTTTAGAGATGGAGCACTTGGCAGCAGATCCAGAGGCAGAGCTCATGGAGCTGCAACATATATATATTGCAAGGGGACTTACACCAGAGTTAGCGATGCAAGTTGCACAAGAGATGCACAAAAAAGATCCATTAGAGGCGCACCTACGCGATGAGTTAGGTCAGCATCCACACACTAAGGCAAGACCAGTACAAGCGGCCATTGCATCTGCAATTTCATTTACTGCCGGTGGCCTGATTCCGTTTGCTGGTGCATTTGCTCCTACCGTCGGTGCCAAGTTTTGGTCGATCGTTTTCTTCACCTTAGGTGGGCTAATCATCACTGGAGTGGTCAGTGCGCGACTTGCTGGTTCAAGGATTTTGACTCCGACAGTTCGAGTCATGCTTGGAGGAAGCCTAGGCATGCTCATCACAGCCGGAATCGGAAAAATAGCCAATATTTCTGGTCTTTAATTTCACATAATTTAAGGCGACACAGTCCGACCTTCTTGCTACGCTTTCCCAGTAAGTAGTACGGGCCAAGGATGTCCCATCATTTTTTAGGACAATCTTTAGGAGTGTTCATGGCCCTCGCAAATAATTATCCGCAGGCTCAAGGACTCTACAACCCTGCAAATGAACATGATGCTTGCGGCGTTGCAATGGTTGCCACACTCAATAAAATCGCAACACACGAAATTGTTTCTAAAGCACTTACCGCACTTCGCAACATGGAGCATCGCGGTGCATCTGGAGCTGAACCAGATAGCGGAGATGGTGCGGGAATTCTCATCCGAATCCCAGACGGATACTTCCAAGAAGTAAGTGAATTTAAACTTCCATCTTCTGGTGCATATGCCACAGGCATCGCATTTGTTGCGAAGGGTTCAAGTTTCAAAGATGAAGTAAAAAAGATTGCCGATGAAGAAGGACTTGTGGTCTTAGGGTGGCGAGAAGTCCCTATCAATCCGAAGTCGTTGGGAAAAACTGCCCTTTCGGTAATGCCAGAGTTTCATCAATTATTCGTGTCTGGAAAAAATAATGAGAGCGGAATCATCCTTGACCGTCTAGCATTTTGTTTACGAAAAAGAGTAGAACATTCGTTAGAGGTTTACTTCCCTTCACTTTCATCTCAGACAATTGTCTATAAGGGCATGCTTACAACTGGTCAGTTGGAAGAGTTCTTCCCAGAACTTTCAGATGAGCGGGTTGTCTCTCCACTTGCATTAGTTCACTCTCGTTTTTCAACCAATACTTTTCCTTCATGGCCACTTGCCCACCCATATCGATTTATTGCCCATAATGGTGAGATAAACACTGTTAAAGGAAATAGAAATTGGATGCGCGCACGTGAATCACTGCTCGAAAGTGATCTAATCCCAGGAGATTTAAAGAGATTATTTCCAATTGTTCAGATGGATGGTTCTGACTCTGCATCCTTTGATGAAGTTTTAGAACTTCTGTATTTGGGTGGTCGCTCACTTGCGCACGCAGTTTTGATGATGATTCCTGAGGCTTGGGAGAACCATGCATCAATGCCAAAGAATCGTCGTGACTTTTATGCTTTCCATTCATCATTGATGGAGCCTTGGGATGGACCTGCTTGCGTAACTTTTACAGACGGTCATCAAGTAGGGGCAGTTCTTGATCGCAATGGACTACGACCATCTCGCTATTGGGTTACAAAAGATGGACTTGTAGTTCTTGCCTCAGAAGTTGGAGTCCTTGATATTCCGGCGGAGAACATAGAACGAAAAGGCCGCTTGCAGCCTGGAAAAATGTTTTTAGTTGATATCGAACAAGGACGCATCATTGAAGATGGTGAAATCAAAGATGAGTTAGCTAATGCCTCACCATACGGAAAATGGATTGAAGATGGAATGGTTAAGCTAAGTGAGCTCCCATCACGAGAACACATTGTTTATCCTCACTCTTCAGTAGTGCGCAGACAACGCGCATTTGGTTACACAGAAGAAGACCTGCGCATTCTCATTACTCCGATGGCAAAAAATGGCATGGAGCCACTGGGTTCAATGGGTACCGATACCCCAATTGCAGCTCTATCGGAGAAACCACGTTTAATCTTTGATTATTTCGCTCAGCTATTTGCCCAGGTTACTAATCCACCTTTAGATGCGATTCGAGAAGAGTTAGTTACAAGTCTAGGAACTTCGATGGGACCAGAACATAACTTGCTAGATCCAGGCCCAGAAAGTTGTCGTCAAGTTTCACTTGCATTCCCAGTCATCGATAATGATGAGTTGGCAAAGATTATTAATATCAATGCAGATGATGATTTTCCTGAACTAAGTGCTCATGTTATTCGTGGTTTATTTAATGTCTCCAAAGGGGGCGCAGGTCTTCGTGAGAGACTTGATGAGATTAAGCGCGAAGTTACACAGGCAATAAAAGATGGGGCCCATATTATTGTCTTGTCAGATCGTGATGGAGATGCAGAGGACGCACCAATCCCATCACTGTTGCTAACTGCAGCGGTTCACCATCATCTCATTAGAGAAAAAACCCGTACATCGGTGGGATTAGTTGTTGAAGCAGGTGATGTGCGAGAGGTCCATCATGTTGCACTTCTAATTGGTTATGGAGCAGCGTGCGTTAATCCGTACCTGGCCATGGAGTCAGCCGAAGATTTAGTACTTCAAGGAGTCATCACTGGCATCACACCTGAAAAGGCTGTGAAAAATCTTATTAAAAGTCTGGGCAAAGGCGTACTAAAAGTTATGTCAAAGATGGGAATTAGCACCATCGCTTCATACACGGGAGCACAAGTTTTTGAAGCTATCGGTTTATCTCAAGAAGTTGTAGATGAATATTTTGTGGGAACTACTTCACGCCTAGGAGGAGTATCCCTAGATGTAATAGCAGGGGAGACCATAGCTCGGCACAACATTGCTTATCCACCGGGGGGAGAGGTTCCAGGAACCAAGCGACTTCCAATTGGTGGCGAATATCAATGGCGCCGTGAAGGTGAACCACATTTGTTTGATCCAGAAACTGTTTTCACTCTGCAACATTCAACTAGAAATAAGCGCTATGACATCTTCAAGCGCTATACAGATCGTGTTAATGAGCAAAGTTCTCGTCTTATGACTTTGCGCGGATTATTTGAGTTCAAAGAGAGTTTAAAGCACGCTATTTCGATTGATGATGTAGAACCAGCAAGTGAGATCATTAAAAGGTTCTCAACAGGTGCGATGTCCTATGGCTCGATTTCGGCCGAGGCTCACGAAACTTTGGCGATAGCAATGAACCGTATCGGAGGAAAATCCAATACTGGTGAAGGTGGCGAAGAGATGGAGCGATTTACGCCAATGGATAATGGCGATTCCAAGCGATCTGCAATCAAGCAAGTTGCTTCAGGTCGCTTTGGTGTGAACAGCAATTATTTGGTCAACAGTGATGATATTCAAATCAAAATCGCTCAAGGTGCAAAGCCTGGTGAGGGTGGGCAACTTCCGGGGTACAAGGTTTATCCATGGATTGCGAAAGCTCGCTATTCAACACCTGGAGTTGGTCTTATCTCACCTCCTCCTCACCACGATATCTATTCAATTGAAGATTTAGCACAGTTAATCCATGACCTAAAAAATGCAAATAAAAATGCACGAGTTCACGTAAAACTTGTTGCAGAAGTTGGAGTAGGTACAGTTGCTGCTGGAGTTTCAAAGGCACATGCCGATGTTGTCTTAATTTCTGGACATGACGGTGGGACGGGAGCCTCTCCTTTAACATCCCTAAAGCATGCCGGTGCACCATGGGAACTGGGATTAGCCGAAACACAGCAAACACTTTTACTCAATGGTTTGCGTGATCGCATAGTTGTTCAGACCGATGGTCAGCTAAAGACTGGACGCGATGTCATTATTGCTGCGCTGCTTGGAGCTGAAGAGTATGGATTTGCAACAGCGCCGCTAGTTGTTTCTGGATGCATCATGATGCGCGTATGTCACTTAGATACTTGCCCAGTAGGAGTTGCCACTCAAAATCCTGAGCTGCGTAAAAACTTTAGTGGAAAACCTGAGTTTGTTGAAACATTCTTCGAATACATTGCAGAAGAAGTTCGAGAGATCTTGGCCCAACTTGGCTTTAAGACTATGCAAGAAGCAATTGGTCATGTTGAGTACCTTGATACTCGCAAAGCCATTGATCACTGGAAAGCTTCGGGATTAGATCTTGCACCTTTGCTTGTTCGTCCAGATGTTGTTAGCCCACTGCATAATACGATCAAACAAGATCATGGCCTTGATAAAGCCTTAGATAACGAACTCATATCTTTAGCATCAGCTGCCCTTGAAAAAGGTGAGAGTGTAAAAATAGATCTGCCAGTTCGAAATGTTAATCGAACTGTTGGAACAATGCTTGGAGCAGAGATAACGCGCAAATACGGAGTTAATGGATTGCCTTCAGGCACCATTGATGTTGTGTTACATGGATCTGCTGGTCAGTCACTTGCTGCATTCATTCCTAGTGGTCTATCGATCCGACTTTATGGTGACTCAAACGACTATGTTGGAAAAGGAATTTCAGGTGGACGAGTTGTTGTGCGCCCAGATGAAAAAGCCAGTTTTAAATCACAAAACAATGTCATTGCTGGAAACGTGATCGGCTACGGCGCAACATCTGGTGAGATTTTTATTCGAGGTGTTGTTGGTGAGCGCTTCTGCGTTCGAAACTCCGGAGCTCTAGCAATCGTCGAAGGAATTGGCGATCATGGTTGTGAATACATGACTGGCGGCACAGTTATTGTCTTAGGACAGACAGGTCGAAACTTTGCCGCGGGGATGTCAGGCGGACGTGCATTTGTTTTAGATCTTGAAACAGCTAATGTTAATTCAGAGATGGTGGATATTCTCGCCGTCCCTGTGGATCAGATTTTGATTCTTAAAGAGAATATCTCCATGTTCTACGCAGAGACAGGTTCGGAGATAGCTGCCGAATTGTTAAAGAATTGGGATAAGAGCCTTGCACGTATTTCACTTGTAATGCCTCGTGACTATGCTCGAGTACTTGCGGCAATGGAGAGAGCAGAGCGAGAAGGTTTGCCGGTTGATGAACTAGTAATGGAGGTAGCAGCTAATGGCTGATCCAAAGGGGTTTATGACAACTGCGCGCGAAGTTCCAAAGCGCCGCCCGGTCGATGTTCGGATTCTAGATTGGCGCGAAGTTTACGAACCACAAAGTTTTGAGCACTTGCAAAAGCAAGCAGGCCGATGCATGGACTGTGGCATTCCTTTCTGCCACAACGGTTGCCCTCTTGGTAATTTAATACCCGAGTGGAACGATTTGATTTATCGGGGAGATAAAGAAGAGGCAATCAACCGCCTACATGCAACAAATAATTTCCCTGAGTTCACAGGCCGCTTATGTCCGGCGCCATGTGAGACTGCTTGTGTGGTTGCAATTAACCGAGACGCAGTAACTATCAAACAGATTGAACTTCGAACAATTGAAGAAGCATTTGATATGGATAATGTGAAGCCAATGCCACCTGACCGATTAACCGGAAAGACGGTTGCAGTAATTGGATCAGGGCCGGCAGGTCTTGCAGCGGCCCAACAGTTAACGAGGGCAGGGCACACAGTGGCGGTCTATGAGCGCGCCGACAAAATTGGTGGACTTCTACGATACGGAATTCCTGAGTTTAAAATGGAGAAGCATATTCTTGATCGAAGATTAGAACAGATGGAAAAGGAAGGCACACGTTTTCGTTCTGGCGTAGATGTTGGAGTTGAATTAACGGGAGCAGATCTACGTAGAAAATATGATGCTGTGGTACTTGCAGTTGGTGCAACACAATGGCGAGATCTCAACATCAAGGGTCGAGAGTTCAAGGGCGTTTATCAAGCAATGGAGTTCTTACCTTGGGGAAATAAACAAGCGTTAGGTGAAGTTGAAGAGCCAGTTATAAATGTGGCAGGAAAACATGTTGTCATCCTTGGGGGAGGCGATACTGGTGCTGACTGTCTTGGAACTTCCGTGCGACAAGGTGCGGCATCAGTAACACAACTTGAGATCATGCCAAGACCTACCGATGAGCGTCCAGCTTCTCAACCTTGGCCTACTTATCCGATGATCTATCGTGTTTCCAGTGCGCATGAAGAGCAGGATAATCGTATGTTTGCCGTTAGCACTGAAGAGTTTCTTGGTGACTCAGATGGGAATTTGCGTGCAATTAAAATTGTGGAAACTGAATTTGTAAATGGAAAATTTGAGGCAAAGCCAAGCAGTGAGAAAGAAATCAAAGCCGATTTTGTCTTCATGGCAATGGGATTTACAGGACCAGAGAAATCTTCATTGATTAATCAGTTAGAAGTCGGACTCGATGAACGTGGAAATATCAAAAGAGATGCAAATTTTCAGACCACTGAAGAAGGAATCTTTGTTGCAGGAGATGCTGGGCGAGGTCAATCCTTAATCGTTTGGGCAATCGCCGAAGGGCGAAGCGCCGCCGCCGCTGTTGATACCTATTTGACCGGAGGAACTCAACTTCCATCGCCGATAGTGCCAACTTCTAAACCTCTGATGGTCTAGCGTAACGTCCATGCGTAGAGCAAAGATCGTCTGCACCATGGGTCCTGCAGTGGATTCTGCCGAAAAAGTGAAAGAACTTATTCAAGCAGGAATGAACATGGCAAGATTAAATCTGTCACATGGCACACATTCTGATCACCAATCTCGTTTAGATCTTGTTAGAGCTGGCGCGAAAGAAGCTGGCGTTCCTGTGGCAGTACTTATTGATTTACAGGGCCCTAAGATTCGTCTTTCCACATTCTTAGATGGACCACATGAACTTTCCCGTGGTGATGTTTTCACTATTACAACTGATGAAATAGAGGGAACAAAAGAACGAGTCGGCACAACCTACAAAAAGTTAACAAAGGATTGCAAAGTTGGCGATCGCATTCTTATTGATGATGGAAAAGTTACCGTTGAGGTTTCTCAAGTAAAGGGCAATGATGTTGTTACAAAAGTTATAGAACCAGGATTAGTTAGCAATAGCAAAGGTATCAACTTACCGGGTGTAGCGGTTTCCGTGCCGGCGCTTTCTGAAAAAGATATGGATGATCTACGTTGGGGCCTTCGCGCAGGGGCAGATTTTATTGCTTTGTCTTTTGTTCGAAATGCTAAAGACATTGAGGACGTTCACAAGATTATGGATGAAGTAGGGATCCGAATCCCTGTGATCGCTAAGATCGAAAAACCACAGGCAGTTCAAAATCTGCAGGAGATCGTAAGTGCTTTCGATGGCATCATGGTTGCACGTGGGGATCTTGGAGTTGAGATGCCTATCGAAGAAGTACCACTGGTACAAAAGCGATGTATTGAACTAGCTCGTGAAGCTGCCAAACCTGTAATTGTTGCTACTCAGATGCTGGATTCAATGATTAGCAATTCAACACCGACTCGAGCCGAAGCCACCGACTGCGCAAACGCAGTTCTAGATGGGGCTGATGCTTTGATGTTGTCAGGTGAAACATCTGTTGGAGCATTTGCTATTGAGGCAGTTGCAACTATGGCCCGAATCATCGCGCGCACAGAAGAGGGTGGTTTTGAAATGATTCGACCACTTCGTACAACTCCACGGACAAAAGGTGGAGCTATTACTCGCGCAGCAGCTGAAGTTGGTGGAATTGTTGATGCTAAGTACCTTGTTACTTTTACTCAGTCTGGCGATTCTGCACGTCGAATGGCACGTCTACGATCGCCGATTCCAATCCTTGCATTTACCCCAGAGGTGGGAACTTATAATCGACTTGCACTTACATGGGGAGTGGAGCCAGCTATTGCATCGATGGTTAAGCACACCGATGAAATGGTAAAACAGACCGATACGTTACTTATTGAATCTGGCCGCGCAAAACAAGGAGAGACAGTCATCATTGTCGCTGGATCTCCGCCTGGAATTCCCGGTTCAACAAATGCGATGCGAGTACACCGCGTTGGTGATGCAGTTGGTGGCGTAGCTCCCGCCTATCAGTAATTCTCGTTTTCCGAAGCAATCCTGTTTACGGTTAGACTAGATGACTTAAGCAAGGCCTCGGTACTCCAACGGTAGAGAGGGCAGTCTCAAACACTGCATAGTGTCGGTTCGAATCCGACTCGGGGCACGTTAATGATTTGGACTAAATTTACATCTCAGCACCATGTTAGTTCCAGAAAGGACCAGACCAAGATGAGTGTTCGTATTCTGGTTGCAGAAGATGAAGCGATCATTCGGATGGATCTAATCGAGATGCTTCAAGGTGCTGGTTATGAAGTTGTCGCAGCTGCAACCAACGGACAAGATGCAATAGATTTAGCTGTTGAGCACAAACCAGATCTTGCAATTCTAGATGTGAAAATGCCGGTGCTAGATGGCATCTCAGCTGCTGCAAAAATTATTGAGATTGCCCCTGTTCTTATGCTTACCGCTTTCTCGCAAAAAGAGTTAGTAGAACGGGCACGAGATGCTGGAGTTATGGCCTATGTGGTTAAGCCATTTACGATCGGTGATTTAATGCCGGCAATTGAGATTGCAATTAGCAGACATAAGCAGATGAAAACTTTGGCAACCGAGGTTGCCGATCTTCATGATCGATTAGAGACTCGTAAAATTATTGACAAAGCTAAAGGGATTTTGATGTCTGCCCTTAGTTTGAGCGAGCCGCAGGCCTTCTCATGGATACAAAAAGCTGCCATGGATAGGCGGCTGACAATGAAAGAAGTTGCTTTGGCGGTTATCGACCCAAAGCAGGCGGAGCAGTTTCTTTCTTAGCCGCCTATCACCACAATCCCGCAAAACCAACCTAATTTTCATCCAGATTTTTGTGGCCAGTTTTGATGGATTTGGCCCCAGGTTCGCCATGTATCAAGCGCAAATAAGTCTTTACCAATCCTTGAGGGCTAGTTATACTTCGGTGATCCTTTTTGAAGGTCATCTAGATACCTTTGATAAAGGAACTTATAAAAAGGAGAAAACATGCAGAAATTCAATAAGGCAGCCATCGTGGTTGCTACTGCTGTAGCTGGCTTAGTTCTTGCTGGTTGCGGTGGAGGAGGAACAGCATCTGGTCCTCTAAAGATTGGTTCATTGTTGCCTGAGACAGGCAGCCTTGCGTTCCTTGGGCCCCCAGAGTTTGCAGGAGTTGATTTAGCTGTTGCTGATATCAACGCTGCAGGTGGAGTGCTTGGAGAAAATATTGAGCACATCCGTGGTGATTCAGGAGATACAAGTACTGATATCGCACAACAGACTACTGACTCACATATTTCAGCAGGAGTAAGTGCAATTGTTGGTGCAGCATCATCTGGAGTTTCATTGACTGTAATCGACAAGATTGCAGGAGCTGGAATCGTCCACTTCTCACCAGCTAACACTTCACCAGTTTTGACAAGCTATGCAGATGACGGTTACTACTTCCGCTCTGCTCCATCAGATACATACCAGGGAGCAGTTCTCGGTCAGTTGATGGCAAAAGATGGACACAAGAATGTCGTCATTCTTAACCTTGACGATGCATACGGTAACGGTCTTGCTAAGTATGCAATGGCTGCATTTACTGGTACATCAACAGCCATCGTTTACAACCCAACAGCAGCGGAGTTCGCAGCAGATGTTGCAAAGGCTAAGGCTGCAAAGCCAGATGCGATTGCAATTATCGGCTTTGATGAGACGGTAAAAGTCTTAACTGAACTTATCAAGCAGGGAATCGGACCTAACAAGGTTCCAACATACCTAGTTGATGGAAACTATTCACAAACTGCTTATAAGGATCTACCTGCAGGAATCATGAAGGGCGTTAAGGCAACTACACCTGGTGTTAAGCCAGATGCAGCCCTACGTGATCGCTTCCTCTCAGTTGATCCAACGCTTACTGATTTCACATACTCTGCAGAGTCATACGATGCAGTAGTTTTGATTGCACTTGCAGCAGAGCAGGGTGGAGCTACAGATGGTAAGACCATCCGCGACAACCTACAGTCAGTTTCAAGAGATGGCACAAAGTGCACAACTTTTGCTGATTGCAAGGCTTTGATCGCAGAGGGAACAGACATCGACTATGACGGTGTATCTGGTCCAATTGAGTTCGATCAGAATGGCGATCCTTCAATCGCAACCATGGGTGTGTACTTGTACACAGCTAATGACAAGGCTGATGCAGTTCTTGAAGAGTTCATCACTGGTGATGTACCAGCAGGAGAATAATCAGTTAAATAAGTAAAAAGAATGGCCCGCCGGTTAATGGCGGGCCATTCTTTTGTCTAAAGCGTTTAAAGGTGTTAGGTCTTAAATGGGTCTAAAGTGAAAGCAACCGCTACTTCTTGGCCAGGGTTCCCAAATAGAGTTCGATAACTTTAGGATCAGTCGATAGAGATTTTCCGGTACCTTCATATGCATTTTTACCTTGATCCAAAACATACCCTCGATCAACGATCTGTAAGCATCTGCGGGCATTCTGCTCAACCATAATGACCGTTACGCCAATCTTATTGATCTCACGAACGCGAACAAAAACTTCATCCTGCAATGCAGGGGAGAGACCAGCACTTGGCTCATCCAAAAGAAGCACAGATGGATTCATCATTAAGGCGCGACCCATCGCTACCATCTGGCGCTCACCACCGGATAGCGATCCAGCACGTTGCTTACGACGAGTTCCTAGAGTTGGGAATAGATCGGTGACAAAATCAAAGCGCTCTGAAAACTTATCAGGAGATTGGAATGCACCCATCTGAAGATTTTCTTCAATTGTTAAAGATGGAAAAACATTGTTGCTTTGTGGAACAAAACCAATTCCTTTGGCAACTAATTGGTCTGCTCTCATATTGGTAATCTCTTCACCAGAAAGGGTCACATGGCCTTCGCGAATCTTTACTAGACCGAATAACGCTTTGAGCAGCGTCGACTTACCCGCTCCGTTAGGACCAATGATCCCAACTAGTTCTCCTTCATTGGCATAAAAATTGCAACCATTAAGAATATTGATTCCCGGTAAATAGCCAGCAACTAAATCCTTTGCAGATACCAACGCCGTATTCGTAGATGCAGCCATTGATCAGGCTCCTTCACTTGTTAAATCGGTATCGTGATGAGCACCCAAGTAGGCTTCGATCACTTGAGAATTCCCCATCACAGTTGCTGGGGTTCCTTCGGCAATAATCTGGCCCTGTGCCATGACAATTACCCAATCACTAATTTCGTGGACCATATCCATGTCATGTTCAACGAACAGAACTGTTTTCCCCTCGTTGCGAAGCTCTTTGATATGTTCGAGGAGGGATTGTTTAAGGGCAGGGTTTACACCAGCCATAGGTTCATCAAGCATCACCATCTCTGGCTCTACCATTAACGCTCTAGCCATTTCTAAAAGTTTTCTTTGCCCACCAGATAAAGCAGCCGCAAAATCATCTTGCTTTTCAATCAATTTAAAGTTTTTAAGGATAGCGGTAGCTTTTTCTTGAATAGCCGCCTCTTGCGAGCGCCAGATCCAAGGGAAGGCTGAGCGAAGCACGGATTCACCCTTTTGTCCCCTGGCACCGAGCAACATATTTTCCATTACGGTTAAACGGTATAGGGCCTTGGTCAACTGAAAAGTTCTTACCATCCCAAGTCTTGCAACTTTATGCGGCGGAATACCGTTAAGTGCTTTGCCGTTAAAGCTCCATGTACCTGAGTTTGGAGAGTCATACCCTGTGAGCAGATTAAAGAACGTAGTTTTTCCCGCACCGTTTGGACCGATAAGAGCAGTAATAGATCCACGTTGAATCTCTACATGGTCAACGTTGACAGCAGTTAAACCACCAAACTGGCGCGCTATTTTATCTGCAATCAAAATTGGATCTGGTTTAGATGATCCAGGCGTTTGCGATGTAGTTAAGGCAAAGTCTGCACCGGAGTTATGCTTTTGCATCAAGTGCCAACTCCTTCTTATCTCCAAATATTCCCTGTGGTCTAAAGATCATGAGCAACATCAATCCAAGACCCATGAGCATGAATCGAATCTGACCTACTTGGTTTACCCCAATAAGCCAATCAGGAATTATATTTGAAGTTACACCCGCACGAAGAACCTGCTCGATGAATACGATGAGGAACCAGAAAATCATGGCACCAACTATTGGCGCAAAGACACGTGCAGCTCCACCAAGAATAAGGACCGTGTATGCAAAGAATGTCAGCGCTGTTCCATAGTTATCGGGCTGTACAGATTGTCGTGATAGTGCATAGACAAAGCCAGCGATAGACCCGATCACACCACCAATGATCAGTGACTGCATCTTGTAAAGGTAGACGTTTTTACCTAGTGAACGCACTGCATCTTCATCTTCACGGATGGCGCGCATAACACGGCCCCATGGGGAGTTGACCATGACCCACATAATGAAAGTAATTAGCGCAACCAGTATCCAACCAGTGATAACTACCCATAGGTCATTTCCACTAAATCGGAGGATGGGAGTAGTGAGTCCTTGCTTGAATGGATTGAGGTCGAAGAACTCACTTGCGAACTTTCCCGTAATTCCATCGGAGCCACCCAGGAAGTCACGAAAAGTCGCAGATCGGGCAATTTGGCGAACAATTTCGGCCGCTGCGATCGTTACGATCGCAAGATAGTCGGCTCTCAATCTTAAGGTAGGAACACCCAAGAGAAGCGCGAAGAGAATAGAGTTGAAAATTCCGATTAAGAAAGCGACCCACAGTGAGATACCAAATGAGATCACTGGGACAGCAACACTGTAAGCACCGATCGCAAGAAAGCCGGCTTGGCCAAAATTAAGAAGGCCTGTGTAGCCAAAATGCATGTTCAAGCCAATTGCAGCCAATGCAAAGATAATCGCATTTACTCCAAGGGTTGCACTTAAGGTCTGCTGAATAATAAAGAGAATGTCCATTTATCCGATCCTCTCTTTTTTGCCCAATATTCCTTGAGGGCGAACAACCAAAATTAAAATGAGAACGATGAGTGCCCCCACATACTTTAACTCTGTAGGTATAAACAACGTGGACAGCTGCACGAATAGTCCAATGATTAAGGATCCAACAAGAGCGCCATTAGCAGTACCTAACCCACCTAAGGTAACGGCTGCAAAAATTAGAAGCAGCATGTCCTGCCCCATAAGGAAGCTCACTCCTTGATTGAGCGTCACGATTACTCCGGCATAACCAGCCAGGGCCGCTCCCAATATCCAAACCGCCTGAATCACTTTTTGAACGTCGATTCCCGACGCGGAAGCTAAAGCTGGGTTATCGGCTACTGCTCGACTTGCCTTGCCCATACGCGTACGAAGAAGCCACAGCGTCGCAAAAATGATAAACCCAATTCCAATAACTGTTGTGATAATTGATTTTGGTGTGATGTTTACCAATCCAAGTTCAAGTCCCGCTTGTCCTGCATACTGCGGAAGTTGCCGTGTATCTCCACCAAATAGGAACAGGAAGAAGTAGCGCAAGAATATTGCAAAACCGATCGAGACAACAAGCATCGCAATTAATCCGGTGCCACGCTTTCGTAGAGGTTTCCAGAGATATCTATCCTGCAAAAATCCTGAAATAAATGCACTGAGCAGCACGGCAATAGGTGCGGCTACAAGAACCGGCAGTTTTACTACTGCGCTGAAGTAGTAGGTGAGAAGTCCAGCAAAAGTTAAAATCTCACCGTGGGCAAAATTGGTTAATCCTGTTGTTCCAAAAATAAGGTTAAGTCCGAGTGCGGCCAAAGCGATGATGAGACCCAAAATTAATCCATCTACCGTTAATTGAACCGAACGCTCAAGCAATGTTGCCTTTGCAACTCCTGGTCCAATAGGGAAGAGAAGCCGCAGCTCTACGCCAGGCATAAATACATTTGCTTTTACAGTTCCCTTTGTTGGATCCGTTAACGCTTGGCCTGAAGGAAGATCTCCTTCATTGATAGTTGCGCTATACGTTCCCTTAGTTGGAACGAGAACTTCCCAAGCACCTGCAGAATCAGTCTCGACCTCTGCGCTAAATCCATCTGGACCTGCGATCGAAATACCAACTCCGGCAATCGGTTGTTCTGTAGAACCCGTGACAACGCCGTAGATCTTTGTGACAGGGTCAGCAGCGTTTGCTGGAGCTGCAATAGAGGAGAATCCCGCTACTGCACTCAACATGGTGATAGTTAAAAGAATCAAACGGGCGCTGATCTTTTTACTCGCAAAATTCAAGTCGCGCTCCACATCTTTTTACAGTGCATCGCCAATCGGATGCATCAGGATACTTCTAGGGCTAGGCGGCTAACCTTAACTAACGGACCTAGACCTCGGCAAGGATCAGGCAGGTTATGCGGGCCGTACAGATTCTTTCGCCAGCCTCATTGGTGATAACAATTTCGTAGGAGCACAGGGTTTTGCCAAGAGATATCGGTGTTGCTACGGCTGTGACTAGACCAGAGCGAGCCGAGCGATGATGAGTGGCATTGATATCAACACCCACTACTTTGCGATTGGCACCTGCATGAATCTGCGCACCTATAGATCCCAAAGATTCTGCCAAAACAACACTGGCCCCTCCGTGGAGCAGTCCGGCAGGTTGAGTGTTTCCCTCAACAGGCATAGTTGCAACTAACCGTTGGGCCGATGCTTCAATAATCTTGATACCCATTTTGGTACCAAGATCACCATTGCCTCGTTCTTTAATTATTGCCAGCAAATCTTGTTGCGTCATAAGACAATCATAACTTGTTATCTAGGATGGAGGCCATGGCTGGTACTAGCAAGGGCGATAAGAGAGTCCTGCTCATAGACGGACACTCCATGGCCTATCGAGCATTTTTTGCCTTACCTGCCGAAAATTTCACCACGGCATCTGGCCAGCACACAAATGCGATCTATGGCTTTGCAACAATGCTTCTTTCTTTGCTTACGACAGAAAAACCGACACATGTTGCCGTTGCATTTGATGTTTCCCGCACTACATTTCGTTCGGAGATTTTTCCAGAGTACAAAGCAAATCGTGCAAAAACTCCAGATGAGTTCCGATCTCAGATGAGTTACTTGCATGAACTTGTTGAATCTTTTGGAATCTCTACCTTTGAAATACAAGGTTATGAAGCAGATGACATCATTGCAACTATCGCCAAGGCTGCTGAGAAAGAGGGCGCGCAGGTTCTCATTTGCACAGGTGATCGTGATTCCTTTCAATTAATCAGCGACAAGACAACTGTTCTTTATCCAAAACGCGGAGTCAGCGATCTTGTTCGTATGAACGCGCAGGCGCTTCTAGAAAAATATGGAATGACTCCAGAGCAGTACCCAGATTTTGCAGCGCTTCGAGGTGATCCAAGCGATAACTTGCCCTCTGTTCCGGGAGTTGGAGAAAAGACAGCAGCAAAGTGGATTATTGAATACGGATCCCTAAAGCAACTGCTTACACACGTTGATGACTTAGGCGGCAAAGCCGGTCAATCTCTAAAAGACTGTGTCACTGATGTAGAAAGAAATAGAGAACTGACGCAGTTGATTAGCACCGTTCCTATCGAATTTACTATCCAATCTCTTGCATGGGCTGGTGTCGCAGAAGCATCGGTGGAACCCTTGTTTAAAACCTTAGAGTTCAAAACATTAAAGGAGCGAATGAAGCCTATTTTGATTACGTCAGGTGGAGGTGGCCAGGTAAATGCTTTGGATAATTCAGTTGATTCAGAGGGATTAAAGAAAAATTCACAGGCGATTACTCATGAAGTCTTAACACCCGAGCAAGCCTCAACAAAAATTGCACAGCACACTGGAGAAATTGCAATCTCATTTGAAATTACTGATGAAGAGATTGTGCGGTATGCCATTGCCTTCTCACAAACCCAGGTGTTTTTGGTTGAATCAGATCAGATGGGGGATTGGGCTAAAGATTCTGATGTCAAAAAGATTGCACACGACGCGAAATCTTTAGCAAGGATTAATGGATTAGTAGGAGTTAGCTTCGATGTTTCCTTAGCTGCATATCTTGTAAATCCAGGAGTACGAACCCAAGAGTTTGTAGATATTGCCCAGCGATGGGCCGATACATCCAGAATTGATGAATCATCTAGTCAGAGTTATTTGTTGACATGCGCAACTGCACTATTTAATGTCAAAGAGGCGTTGACTCAAGAACTACACGATCGTGGACTTATGGAGCTGTTTCTTACAATGGAAATGCCTGTTGCTGCACTCCTTGCCACAATGGAGAATGTAGGAATTGCCGTCAACAAAAAAGAGTTAGAGGTTCTGGCAAAGTTTTTCCAAGGCGAAGTTGATCGCGAGACAAAGGCCGTACATGAAATCGTTGGTCATGAATTTAATGTGGGATCGCCTAAGCAGCTACAGGTAGTCCTTTTTGATGAATTGCAACTTCCAAAGACAAAGAAAATAAAGACTGGTTTTACGACGGATGCGGAAAGTTTGGACTGGCTCCATCAGAAAACTGGACATCCCGTTTTAACGTCATTGCTTCGTATACGAGAGACAAAGAAACTAGGAACAACGGTAGAAGGTTTGATTGCCGAGATTGCTGCAGATGGGCGAATCCATACGCACTTTGCACAAACTGTTGCAGCCACAGGAAGACTTTCATCTACTGGACCTAATTTACAGAATATTCCTGTTCGTACCGAAGAGGGTCGAAGAATTAGAAACTGTTTTATTGCAGGTAAAGGATACGTCGGACTATTAACTGCCGACTACAGCCAAATCGAAATGCGAATCATGGCCCATCTTTCAAATGATTCAAAACTATTGGCCGCGTTCGCCTCTGGTGAAGATTTACACGCAACTATTGCTTCGCAGATTTTCGGAGTAAAGCCAAATGAGGTTGATCCAGAAATGCGCCGTCAAATAAAAGCGATGTCGTACGGTCTTGCCTATGGGCTTTCCTCTTATGGCTTATCTGCGCAGTTAGACATCACACCGCCTGCTGCACAGGATTTAATGGATAGATACTTTGAGCGCTTTGGTGGAATTCGAGATTATTTGAAAACAGTGGTTGAAGATGCCCGTAAAGTTGGATACACAGAAACAATCATGGGAAGAAGGCGTTATCTGCCTGATCTGATGAATGATAATCGTGCTCGACGTGAAGTCGCCGAAAGAATGGCATTGAATGCACCCATTCAAGGATCTGCAGCTGACATCATTAAAATTGCCATGCTCAATGTTTATAGCGCTATTAAAAAACAAAATTTGAAATCTCGATTACTCCTTCAAATCCATGATGAGCTAATTCTTGAGGTTTCACCTGGTGAAGAAGAGTTAATTACGGAACTTGTTAAAAAAGAAATGGGAGCGGCCTATCCATTAAAGGCTCCGTTAGATGTTAATGCTGGACTTGGTCTGACATGGCACGAGGCGGCCCATTAGTTAGTTTTTGTCTTGTACTTACGCTCAGAGAGTTAAGCGAATTTGCCCTGACGAGCGTGCAAACCCTACTCTTGCCCTTCAGCCGCGAAAGCGGGAACTACTACTTTCTATCCCTACGGAGCTCACTTGACAACGCAAATCGCAGTAAACGATATTGGATCAGCAGAAGATTTTCTTGCCGCAATCGAAGGCACAATCAGAAATTTTAATGACGG
>WLHC01000019.1 GCA_009702925.1 Actinomycetota bacterium | reverse complement strand
TCTTGCCCATGCGCATTAAACGAATTTTTGTAGCCAAGAAAGTTGTACTCCTGTATTTGTGTGTTACGAGTAATGAATGCAGCGGGGTGCGCAATCAAAATTCGTAACTATCGGTAATGGATGTTGAACGGGGGTAGAGGGCCCCATCAACAGGATCGCAATTCTGCCATCTACTGCTCCTAGAAGGAAATCGAGCAAACCCCAAGGTTCAAGGTGACCAGCGCTAAATTCTGGGCTGTATTTGGCTAGTTTGGAGCCTACTGAGCGGCCTAACTCAGACCTTCTTCAAGGGCTCGTTTGGCTGGATTTCCCGATTTGGACTTCTTCTTTGTCGGAGCTTTATTGACGGTTGAACCCTTCGGCGCGTTTGGCAAATTTGGCATCGAGAGGTTTGCGGGCATGTTGGGCATGGATGGCATGCCCGAACTTCTTACCTGTTTCATCATTTTTTGAGCGGCAGTAAAACGATCAACAAGATTGTTAACATCTGAAACTTTGCGCCCGCAACCAATAGCAATACGTGCACGCCTGGAACCGTTAAGTACTTTTGGATTTGCCCGTTCTGTCGGTGTCATAGATTCAACTATCGATCTAGAACGAACAATTTCACCCTCATCGAAATTATCAATCTGTTTTTTCATAGCACCTGCACCAGGCAACATTCCCAATAGCTTTGTCATGCTTCCCATTTTTGACATAGCTTGCAGTTGCTCAAGAAAATCTTCAAGAGTGAAATCTTCCCCGCTTGCAAACTTTGCCTCAAGTTTTGCCGAAGAATTTGAATCAAAAGCCTTTTTTGCTTGCTCAGCTAAAGTGGCAACATCGCCTAAGCCCAGGATTCTAGATGCCATTCTCTCGGGATAGAAAATATCAAAATCTTGCATTTTCTCGCCAGTTGATGCAAACATAATTGGGCGTTTAGTTATGGAAGCAATCGATAACGCAGCACCACCTCGGGCATCACCATCTAGTTTTGAAAGGACTACGCCATCAAATCCAACACCCTCTAAAAAAGCTTGTGCTGTTGGCACTGCGTCTTGACCAATCATTGCATCGACGACAAATAGAATTTCATTTGGGTTAATGCCATCACGAATCTTTGTTGCCTGGTTCATTAACTCTTGATCCACGCCTAATCGACCGGCTGTGTCGACAATTACAATGCTGTGCAACTTTGCCTTTGCAAATTCAACACCTGCTTTAGCAACTTGTACTGGATCTCCAACACCATTGCCCGCTTCAGGAGCAAAAACTGGAACATTTATTGACTCACCAACTATCTGTAACTGCGTGACGGCATTAGGTCGTTGCAAATCCGAAGCAACAAGTAAAGGTGTGTCACCTTGATCGGCATAAAACTTTGCTAATTTTCCGGCCAACGTTGTTTTTCCTGCGCCTTGAAGTCCTGCCAACATAATCACAGTGGGTGGATTCTTCGCCATACGAATGCGGCGAGTTGCTCCACCGAGTATCTCTACTAATTCCCTATTTACGATCTCAAAAATTGCATTGGCTTGATTTGAACCCGATTGCATTCCAGGAAGTGCCTCTAAAGATTTCTGCTTGACATCCTGGATGAACTTGTCGACCACTTGCAACGCTACATCTGAGTCCAAGAGCGCTGTACGAATTTCATTGCAAACGGTTTCAATATCTCCTGTCGAGATCTTTCCTTTGGCCCGCAAAGATGAGAATGCCCCACTAAATCTGGAAGCTAACGATTCAAACATAGTGGGAGCAGAGTACTTGAGAGTCGGGATTTGTTGCCCATAGATCTGAACTAAATATCAGAATTTGTCTGAGTATCTGCGATAGCGCCATGGCGATCTTTTTCCGCTATCGCAGATACTCAAATTGGTATAACTAAATTGCCTCTGACCCACGTTCACCAGTTCGTACTCGAATCACTTGATCAATTGGTGTGGTCCAGACTTTTCCATCACCTATTGAACCAGTCGATGCAGATTTAACGATAACTGCGAGCACAGAGTCAACATCTTTATCATCCACCAGAACTTCGAGGCGAATTTTTGGAACCAAATTAACTGTGTATTCAGCTCCTCGATAAACCTCTGTATGACCACCTTGGCGACCAAAACCGCTGGCCTCTGAGACCGTCATACCGTTAATCCCAACAGCGTGTAATGCATCTTTCACATTATCTAGTTTTGCTGGTTTTAATATTGCGGTAATTAATTTCATTCTTGTGCTCCTCTCGAACTTGCAAGGAAATTACCTTGGCTGTTATCCGAAAATTCATAACCACGCTCGGCGTGAATTGCCAAGTCGATTCCTGCAAGTTCTTGTTCAATGCTAATTCGGAAACCGATTGTTAGATCAACCAATTTAGCGATCACATATGAAAGGACAAAGGAGTAAGCCAGAACTGCGCCTGCACCAATTGCCTGCTTAATTAGCTGTTCAGTCCCGCCACCGTTGAACAGACCAACATCTACTCCAACAAAACCAATCAGAATAGTTCCGACAATTCCACCTACAAGGTGAACTGCAACAACATCTAGTGAATCATCAAAACCGAATTTGAATTTAAGTCCGACAGATAGAGCACAGAGAGCACCAGATACGGCACCGATTACAAGCGCCCCTGATGCATTTACTGCAGCACACGCAGGTGTAATGGCAACTAATCCTGCAACAACACCTGAAGCTGCTCCAAGGCTTGTCGCATGACCATCACGCATTTTTTCAACAAGAAGCCATGCCAAGACAGCGGCCGCTGTTGCGCCAATTGTGTTGAGTAACGCTAATCCTGCAGTTCCATTTGATGCAATGGCAGAGCCAGCGTTGAATCCAAACCATCCAAACCACAAGAGACCTGCACCAAGCATTACAAGTGGAAGATTGTGTGGTCGCATTGGCATCTTGCCAAAACCAACACGCTTGCCGAGTACTAGAGCTAAAGCCAAACCGGCAGCTCCTGCATTAATGTGTACCGCAGTACCGCCAGCAAAATCTAGTGCTCCAAGATCATTTGCAATCCAGCCACCTGTTTTTGCTACAAAATCGTCAAATGCAAAGACCCAGTGGGCTACTGGGAAATAAACAACTGTTGCCCAAATGCCAGCAAATACTAACCATGCACCAAATTTTGCACGATCAGCAATTGCTCCAGAGATTAGTGCAACAGTAATTGCTGCAAACATTCCTTGGAAGCCTACAAAAACTGCTGCAGGGATCGTTCCAATTACAGCCTCTGAATTATCCAATCCTTTAAGAAATGCAAACTGAGAAACATCTCCGATAAGGCCCGAACCATTTACAGAATCTCCAAATACAAGTGAAAAACCATATGCAATCCACAAAACAAAAACAATTGCTAACGCACCAAATGACATCATCATCATATTCAGCACACTTTTAACGCGAACCATTCCTCCATAGAAAAGAACTAGACCTGGAATCATGAGAGTGACGAGTCCCGCACTCATTAGCATCCAGGCTGTATCTCCAGAGTTGATTACAGCTTGTTCCATAATTTTTAACCGCCTAATTTTCATAAGGTGAGTTCTCAGCATTGAGAGCCTTTGATTAGGCCAAACCCTCTTACTTGCGGGTTACAAGCGATGCTTTTATGGGTTTCGACGGTGTGACAATTAATGTTGGAGTGTTACAAATGGGTTACGCAAGAAGGGATTTGAGATAGGCATCAGGATCAAAGGGGGAGAAATCGCTCTCTGACTCTCCTGTTCCAACCCACTTAATTGGAATACCTAGCTCCGCCTCTATCGCAAGGGCCACGCCACCTTTGGCGGTTCCATCCATTTTGGTGAGGACAACACCGGTGACGCCAACATTTGATGAAAAGATTTTGGCCTGCGCCAAACCATTTTGACCAGTTGTTGCATCAATAACAAGTAAAACTTCATTAATTGGCGAAGTTTTCTCGACAACACGTTTGACCTTAGTTAGTTCTGACATTAGATCGCTCTTATTGTGTAAGCGTCCGGCAGTATCGATTATCAAAATCTCCACGTTATTTGCTTCTGCATGTTTTGCTGCATCAAAGGCGACAGAGGCCGGATCACTATTTTCCTGTCCGGAAATAACCGGAACATCAATACGCTCTCCCCATGTTTTCAACTGATCTACAGCAGCGGCCCTAAAGGTGTCGCCGGCTGCCATAACGACGCTTTTGCCTGTGGATTTATAAAATCGTGCCAGTTTTGCCACTGAAGTTGTTTTCCCTGTTCCATTTACACCCACAACTAAAATCGTGGAAGTAGAGCTAGACAAACTCATTTTATGCGACTTACTTGATAGCTTGCTGGAAAGAAACTGAAGTAGAGATTCCTCCGGTGTCCCACCTTTAATTTTTTTTGCCTGCTCAATACATTCAGAAGCTAATGCTGGGCCCAGATCTGCTTGGAGAAGGTCTGACTCTAATGCAGACCAATCTGAAGAAGCTGTTTCTGCGCCACCTTTGATTCTGGCGATTAATTGAGTAAAAAGAGCCATCTGAAAAAAACTTAGCTTGCGTCGGATTCGCGAAGGCGTTGAGAAATTACTTCTGTTACACCATCTCCGCGCATTGTCACACCGTACAAAGCATCGGCAATTTCCATTGTTCGTTTTTGGTGCGTAATGATGATCAACTGAGAACTTTCACGTAGCTCTTCTAGAACTCCCAATAACCTACCTAAGTTGACATCATCAAGTGCGGCTTCAACTTCATCAAGTACATAGAATGGACTTGGCCGTGCTTTAAAGATCGCAACAAGCATTGCAACAGCGGTTAAAGATTTTTCCCCACCAGATAAAAGCGAGAGTCGTTTAACTCGTTTTCCAGGAGGACGAGCCTCAACATCGACACCACTTGTGAGTGGATTATCTGGATCAGTCAAAATGAGGCGTCCATCTCCACCAGGAAATAGTCGAGAGAATATCTCTTCGAAATGTTTAGCAGTCTCTAAATAAGCTTCCATAAATATTGACTGCACGCGATCATCTACTTCTTTGACAATGTCTAATAGATCTTTCTTTGTATTCTTTAAATCCTCTAACTGCTCTGCTAAAAATTTTAGCCGCTCTTCCAGGGATGTGTATTCTTCTAGAGCAAGCGGATTAATCTTTCCAAGTAAATTCAGTGATCTTTCGGCCGATGCCAAGCGTTTTTGTTGTTGATCACGGCGATATGGAACCATCTCGGTTGAGATGATCTCGCCCTCATCTGTCTCATGGAAAGTTGGAACATCTTTATCTGGTCCGTACTCGCTAATAAGTGTTTGAGCATCTACGCCGAACTCTTCTAGAGTTTTACTCTCAAGGGTTTCAATACGTAAGCGCTGCTCTGCACGGGCTATCTCATCTTTATGGACACTTGAAGTAAGTGATTCAAGTTGGATTGTTAGTTCGCGACCACGAGAGCGAACCGTCAATGTTTCACCCTCGCGATTTGCTCGTGACTCATCCAAACGAGAGCGCTCGATTGCCGCCTTTGAAATAGAACGTTCTAAGTGAATGAGAACTTCATATGCAGCCTCTGCAACTGCTTGTGAAATTACAGCTGCGCGCGCACGAGTACTGCGACGCAGCACGGCTCGCTCTGATGCATCACGCTCGGCTTGTGCAGATTTTTCTAAACCATAAGCACGTGCTGCTACTGAATCGACTCTCTCTTCAATTGTTCTAACCGCAAGGCGGGCCTCAACTTCAGTCGTTCGGGCAGTTGAAACCTGACTCCGAAGAAGCTCTGTGCGCGAATGATCAGGTTCTGCCACATCGCCTCGTTGTTGTAATTGATTTTGGGCAATGAGAATTTCACCCTCATCACGTGACTTAGTTGCATTAGCTTCATTAATCGAAAGATCTAGTCTCTCAACTTCTGCCATTGAAGACTTCATGTTCTGTCCAGAAACAGCTAGCTGTTCAGTTAATGCTGCAATTCGAGCATCAGACTCATTGAGCTTTGAGACCGCTGAATCGAAATCACTCTGTCTTGATGCTACCTCTGTGTTGGCTGATGCAATTTCAAATTTTAATCGATCGCAGTCATGAATAATCTCTTGTAACTTGGATTCCAAATTACCAATCAAAGATTTGATTTCGATTAGCGATGATGAAGATTTAGAGCCACCAGTAGCGCGGCCTTTGGAAACTACATCGCCATCACGAGTAACGACTATTACATCTGAGTGGTTACGAAGAATCGCCTCGGCAGCGTTGGCATCTTCTGCAACAACTATTCCTGACAAGAGAGATGACAGTAAATCATCAATTGAATTTGAGCGAACGTAACTTGAAAGTGAGTTTAATCCCGAAGGAATTGAACTCTTACTGCCAGCACCTGGCTCGTAGACCAAAACATCGGCCTGTCCAAGATTTTCACGTCGCAGCGTTGTTAGCGCGGTGACTGCCGAGGAAAGATCTCTCACAACGACTGCATCAGCAAAATTACCTAGAGCCGCAGCAGTAGCTGCCTCCCAACCTCGGTCGATCTCAATTAAACCGGCCACGCTACCCATGATTGCAACACCTCGAGAATCTCGCATAAGCGCCGAGGCACCATCTCGATTTTCTGATGTCAATTTGATCGCTTCAAGTTTTGATTCAACAGCATTTCGTTCACGATCTGCTGCGCGCTCTGCTTCTAAAAGCTGTGACAGTTTTGATTTGGATGATTCAAGAGAAGACTTTGCGCTTTCAAAAAGTGAATCAAGACCCAATTCACCCGAGTCAGCACTTGCAATCTCAAGTTCGTACGCCGAATATTCACGTTGTGCTTGATCAACACGGGCCTGAGCTTCATTTCGAGACTTTGTTAATCGAGCGATCTCTTCGGCAATTGCTTCTAGCCGGGCATTTAAAGATTTGATGTGCCCTTCTTGGCGAGCAGTTCCCTCGCGAGCATCTGCAATCGCTCGCATTGCTGCTGCAATAGTGTCCTCATCACTTTTTAAAAGTGCTTCGGCTGAAACTAACGCTTGGGTTGCATGTGCAAGAGCGTTCTTGGCAACTTCAACATTGGCGCGTAGTTCTCGCTCTTCTTCCCGTAACGCCTGTGCCTCTAGGTCTAATGTCTGGGGATCACGACCAGAAGTACGCGCTTCTTCGGCCTCTTCGTTGAGAAAACGAGATCTTTCTTGAGCCAGACTTTGTGTTCCGCGAAATTTCTCACGCAGTGAATTTAAATTGTAAAAAAGTTCTTGAGCCGCTACTAATTGTGGGCCCTCGATTGCAGCCTGTGAATCCAACGCCTCTTCTCGGCGGCGAATAGTTTCAAGCTCTTGTTCAACAACTGCTCGCTGTTCGCGCAATGCACTTTCATCGGCAACTTCAAGTTCCAAAGTTTTTGACATCGAAATATAGTCATCTGCAAAAAGACGTAGCTTTGCATCGCGCAGATCTGCTTGAATTGTTGCAGCTTTCTTAGCGACCTCGGCTTGTTTTCCAAGCGGTCGTAGCTGCCTACGAAGTTCCACCGTTAAATCTTGTATGCGGGCAAGATTTGCCTGCATTGAGTCAAGTTTGCGAAGAGCTTTTTCTTTACGCTTTCTATGCTTTAGGACACCGGCTGCTTCTTCGATAAATCCTCGTCGCTCTTCCGGCGTGGCCATCAATATTGCATCTAACTGTCCCTGCCCAACGATGACGTGCATTTCACGACCGATACCAGAATCGCTAAGTAGCTCTTGAATATCTAGTAAACGAGATGCCTCACCATTAATCTGATACTCACTTTGCCCGTTTCGAAACAAGATTCTGGAGATTGTGACCTCTGCATACTCAATGGGTAGAGCGCCATCTGTATTGTCTATCGTTAGTGAAACTTCTGCGCGACCTAGAGGTGCGCGACCGCTTGTACCTGCAAATATGACATCTTCCATTTTGGCACCGCGAAGAGACTTGGCACCTTGCTCACCCATAACCCAGGTAAGAGCATCTACTACGTTAGATTTTCCAGAACCGTTTGGACCGACAACACAGGTGATTCCGGGTTCAAGTCGAAGAGTGGTCGCTGATGCAAAGGACTTAAAGCCCTTGAGCGTCATACTTTTCAAATACACGCGGCAAACCTATCGCTTCGAGCGCAGGATTTTCGCAGATTTAAGGCTGTGGAAAGGCAGTTTTTAAAGCTTCATATGCAACGCGCGCGGCCACTTGTTCAGCCTCGCGCTTACTCTTGCCACTGCCTTGACTTAGGGTTTGCCCAGCAAGCATCGCTACTGCAGTGAAGTTTTTATCGTGATCTGGTCCCTCTTCGGTGACGACATACTCTGGTGCACCTTTTCCAAGTGCAGCAGCTAACTCTTGCAATGCTGTTTTTCCATCAAGACCGGCTCCGCGGGCTACGGCTGAATCCATAGTTGGAGTAATCAATCTCTCTACAATTTCAGAACATTTTGAAAAGCCGAACTGTAAATAGATTGCACCGATTAATGCTTCTAGCGCATCTGCTAAAAGGGAGTGCTTGTCACGGCCGCCTGTAACTTCTTCACCTTTACCAAGTCGTATGTATTGCCCTAGTTGTAATCCTCGCGCAATATCTGCAAGGGCACGCATGTTTACAACCCCGGAACGAAGTGGCGAAAGTCGGCTTTCATCAAAATCTGGGTAACGCTTATAAAGTGCTTCGGTAACAATTAAACCTAAGACAGAATCTCCAAGAAATTCGAGACGCTCATTGGTTTCTTTACTGCCAGATTCATATGCAAATGAACGATGGGTAAAGGCCAATTCAAGCAGAGCTGGATCGAGAACTACTCCCAGCTGCTCAGTGAGCGAAGAACTCAGATCAGACCTCTAATACCTGACGACGGTTATAAGTACCGCATGTTGGGCAAGCAGTGTGCTGAAGTTTTGGTTGCTGGCATTGACCACATGTAGCAAGTGCAGCTGCAGTTGTTTTCCACTGACTACGACGAGAGCGCGTCTTTGAACGCGACATTTTTCGCTTTGGTACTGGCACTTTTCTAACCTCTTCCTTCGGTTTCCTCGAGCATTCGAGAGTTCTAAATATCTAGGCGATCCCGGCTAATTGCCGTGCTTACCTAAGAGCGTAAGTATCCCTCAAAACCACTAAATCTTGAAATCGGGATTGTCGGAACCCAAAGCCTTTAGGCCCGCCCAGCGTGCATCTATGGTTTCATGAGCATGATCTGGTGCAAGTCCGGCCCATTTTTCACCACATTCGGGGCACAGGCCTAAGCAATTTTGATTGCATAGCGGATTGATCGGAAGTGAGAGAACAACAGCATCACGTATTGGTGTTTCCAAATCCATAATCTGACCCTGCATCATTAATTCATCTTCAATATCCAAGTCATCAATTTCAGGTTCGTGCTTCTTCTTTTTTCCTCGTTCATTTGTTGGTTCGTAGTTATACAACTCCTGTATTTTTCGCTCAATCACTATCTCAACAGGATCTAGGCAACGAATGCACTCACCTTTTGCAACCGCGAAAACATCGGCACTTAAAAGAATGCCTTCTGTAACTGACTCTAGACGAGCATCAACTTCAATTGTTTCACCTGCAGGGACAGAAATTAGGTTAATGCCAAAGTTTTCACTCACTTGAATATCCAGGGAATACTCCTTCATCTCCCCTGCACGTCTTGGAAGCTCGAACGTGTTTAACTGGAAGGATCTGTAAGAAGCGTTCATGAGTTCAAATATCTGTGGCTAAGCCCACTAATCCTTTTCGGCTAGTTGCGACAAAATATCTTTATCATTTGCGCCGGCTAGGCGATCGCGACCACGGCTAATCGCATCCAAGGTTTTGTTCAAGATAACTTCAAGAGTTGCTAATCGACCATCTATGTACTCTTCAATTTCTTGTTTTTCAATATCGGCGCTCTCTCGCGCTTCTTGCACAATCGCTTTTGCCTCATCACGAGCGATTTGAACGACAGAAGTCTTTTCTACCATTTGTGAAACTTCTTCTCGAGCTATCGCAATCATTTGCTCGGCGCTAAGGCGTGCTTCTTCAATGATCGCCTCTCTTGTTTGAATGATTGAATGTGCAGTAGCAAAATCTGACGGGAGTCCATCACGTGCAGAATCTAAAATGGAAAGAATCTCAGCGCGGTGAACAACACAACTAGCAGACAAAGGCACACCTCTTGCCTCTTCTATCATTGTGATTGCAGACGTTAACTTCTCTATCGATTCCATGATCTACTCCCCTGCTACTCGACGCTTTAAGGCTTCATTGATTGACGGTGGCACCATTGATGAGACATCACCGGAATAGTGGGCAAGTTCTTTTACCAAAGATGATGACAAAAACGAATGAGTTGGAGATGTAGCCATAAACATAGTTTCAACTCCTGATCCCTGTAAATTGACTTGCGCCATTTGAAGTTCGTAATCAAAATCTGTTACGGCGCGTAAGCCCTTAACTATTGCTTGAATTGAATTGCTCTTGCAGTAATCGACTAACAAACCACTCCAAGAATCAACCGAAACATTGGGAAATTTGCTAGTTACTTCTGTGATCATTTTTATTCGTTCCTGGACGGTAAATAGAGAAGCTTTTGTACGGTTTTCAAGCACTGCCACCACTACATGATCAAACTGCTGGGCGGCACGTTCGATGATGTCTAAATGCCCATAAGTGATTGGATCAAAGGATCCAGGACAGACAGCGCGCTTCATAGCCCAAACGCTAGCAAGAGACGGGCGAGTAATCCATTCTTAGGGCTGAAAATTGCCGTAATAGATGCTGGCCTGACCATAATTTCGCTCACGTGCTGGAATGAAGGCATCGGGCCAAATGAATTGATTTAATCTCGCATTTCGCTCTACTGCAATAAATGCATCACTACTTAAAAAATTATTGTCATGTAATTTACTCAAAATATCTTCTACGCCTTGATTTGAAAACTCATAGGGAGGATCAATATAGACAAGGTGATATCTCTCCCTTGGTTGATCATTGAGAAAACGTTCAACACTCATCCCAAATATTTGCAGCTTGCCTGCAGGATTAGATTTTTTGACTAATTCGTGATTTGCCTCGATTGTCTTAATTGCCTGCTCATCTTTTTCGACAACATGAACTAGTGTGGCGCCTCGAGAAAGTGACTCCAGGCCAATAGCCCCTGACCCAGCAAACAAATCTAGAACCCTCAATCCCTCAAATGTTCCAAACTCAGAAGACAGTGATGAAAAAAGACCTTCCCGGGCACGATCAGATGTAGGTCTTGTTGCCTGCGCAACTGTTCCTAAATTTCTACCTTTTGCTACTCCAGCAATTATTCGCAACTACATCACCCCTTGTCTAAATAATCTACGGCTTGATCCTGTTGCAACTTTGCCAACTCTATCTTCAGAGCAGGATAGTTTTTTAGATCATTTTCCAGGGCTATTAAATCGTTTGCATCTTCTCTGGCCTGTTCAATGAGTGCCTCATCTCGAAGAACCCGAAGCAATCGCAGATGCGATCTTGTTCCGGACTGAGATGCGCCTAAGACATCACCTTCACGTCTTTGCTCAAGGTCAATTCGCGAAAGCTCAAAACCATCCAGCGTTTTTGCAACCGCATCTAAACGCTCCCGTGCTGGAGATTCATCGGCAGTTGATGTAACCAGTAAACAAAGACCAGGAGAAGTACCACGGCCTACACGACCTCGAAGCTGGTGCAGCTGAGAAACACCAAATCGATCAGCATCCATAATTACCATAATCGTTGCATTGGCAACATCAACACCAACTTCGATAACAGTGGTTGAGACTAAAACATCGATCTCACCATTTGAAAAGGCCTGCATAGTTTGTTCTTTTTCATCGGCAGATAGACGACCATGTAGAACTGCAATTTTCAATCCCCTTAAAGCGCCTTGTGCAAGGGCCGGTGCAAGTTCCTCAACTGCAGAAATTTCATCTGTCTCTTCGCCAAATAAGAAATCTAAATCAGCATCCGCATTGGCCTCTTCATTGGCAGATATTCTGGGAGCCACGATGTAGGCCTGATGTCCCTGTGCGACTTCTTCCTTTATTCGCTCCCATGTCCGCTCTAAGTAATGTGGTTTTTCTTTTACAGGGACCACATGGGTGGTTATCGGTTGGCGCCCTAGGGGCAGTTCGCGAAGTGTTGAAACATCTAAATCACCAAAAACAGTCATAGCTACTGTGCGAGGAATTGGAGTTGCAGTCATAACCAATAAATGTGGAGGAAGGATCGCCTTCTCCTTAAGTGCATCACGTTGCTCAACACCAAAGCGATGCTGTTCGTCAACAACGATTAATCCAAGATTCTTAAAGGCAACTTTCTCACCAAGTAGTGCGTGAGTTCCAATCACAATTCCGGCAGTACCGTCTGCAGCCATGGCAAGTGACTCTTTACGAGCAAGTGCGCTTTGGGAACCGGTCAAGAGAACTACTCTTGTCGCATTTTCATTTCCGCCCAACATTCCACCCTGAGCTAACTCTCCTAACAGTTTTGTAATTGTACGAAGATGTTGACCCGCGAGAACTTCAGTTGGTGCAAGTAGCGCTGCCTGTCCCCCACTATCTACAACTGAGAGCATCGCCCGTAAAGCAACGATTGTTTTTCCTGACCCGACTTCACCTTGTAGTAAGCGGTGCATGGGATGAGATTGTGCTAGATCTGATTCAATCTCTTTGCTAACTTCTATTTGTCCTGCTGTGAGCTCAAATGGGAGAGACTTGTCAAATGAATCTAGTAATCCACCGCTAACTTTCTTAATGACAGTTGAATTCAATTTCTTTAGCTCATTGCGTCGTAAAACTAGTAAAGATTGAAGAAGAAAGGCCTCATCATAAGTTAACCGCTCACGCGCTAGGTCGGCGTGTTCTAGATCTGCTGGTTGATGTAACTGAACTAGAGCTTGGTGCAAAGTCGGATATCTATGTTTTTCTCTAATCTTTTCAGGAAGAAAATCTTCAACATCCTCTAGTGATCCAATGGCTAGTTCAACGCACTGAGAGATTTTCCAAGATGGTAGTTTTGCGGAAGCTGGATATACAGGCAAGTACTTACCTGCAAAACCTTCAACGGCTGTATCCACATCAGAGCCATCAGGTATGAGTTCATAATCTGGATGTGTTAACTGTTTCTTATTGTTAAAAACTCCGATCTTGCCTGCAAATAAACCTTGCCTCCCAACTTTGAGATCTTTCTCGCGCCAAGCTTGATTAAAAAAAGTTAATGAAAGTTTGTCCGTACCATCTGTGACGACAACTTCAAGCATGCTGCCTTTTCGCCCTCGCATAGGTCTGTTTGTTGCCGAATAAATCTGCGCAAGGATTGTTGTTTCATCTCCTTCTCGAAGGGCGGAAATGTCAGATAGCTCCCCACGAACCATGTATCTGCGTGGGTAGTGGCGCATCAGATCGCCTATATTTTTTACACCAAAAGTGGTCTCTAGAACCTTTGCGGTTCGGTCTCCGATAACCGATGAGACCTTGTTCTCTAAAGTTGCCACGGGTTTATTCTCCCCTTTATGAGGTTTGAGATCTTGAAATGATTGAGGATTGCCCACTCGAATTTTGTAGGGAAACAGCGCTTCCGAAGCTCTTTTCACGATTGGAAAGACAGGAATTGGCATCTGCCCCCGCTCTCGCGCTACCCTTACGCCCTGTTCGAATAGCACCGCTTTGAGAACACACAAGAATCAAACATTTAAAGGAGTTCTGCCATGGCAGCAACATGCGATATCTGTGGCAAAGGCCCCAGCTTTGGTAACAACGTTTCACACTCACAGGTAAAGACACGTCGTCGCTGGAATCCAAATATCCAACGCGTTCGCACACTTGTTGGTGGAAGTACTAAGCGCCAAAACGTTTGTACTTCATGCCTAAAGGCTGGAAAAGTAGTTCGCTAACTTTAACTTTATTGAAAATGGCGCCAGGTATCTGGCGCTTTTTTCATTTCAACACCCGTAACACCTTGTCCATCAACTACGGTTCCAACCTTAAATCCATTTAGATCCACACCTGTCGCCAAGAACACATGGTCTTCTCCTCCGGCAAATATCCATTGCCACACATCATAATTTTGTGAATCCGCTAGTTCCTTGAGTGAGGCAAACTCAGAGTGCTCGGCAATTATATTCTGATCAAATTGCAACGCTACTCCAGATGCATTTGCAAGTTGATGTGCCTGAATAATTAGAGCATCACTGAGATCACACATCGAATGTGCTCGCTTATTTGAAAACTCAATAGCCGATGCATAATCAACAGTTGGAGCGCTGTATTCGGAAACTGCATGTACGGCTAGATCATCCTCTAATTCCTTTTCAATCACAGAAAGTCCGGCAGCAGACCACCCAGGCAAAGAGGAAATATAAATTGAATCACCTACCTGTGCGCCCGCACGAGTAATTGGATTTTCAACTTCTCCAATTGCAGTTATCGCAATAACTACACATGGACCTTTGGCAAGATCACCGCCTACGACATATGCCCCACAACTAGTTGCCTCGTGAGCAATTCCTTCTGCTAGTTCTTCAATCCATTGCATACTCTCATTACCCGTAAGTGTTATGGCAGC
>WLHC01000018.1 GCA_009702925.1 Actinomycetota bacterium | reverse complement strand
CTTTGGCCGGCGTGGTTCTTGGAATGATGACACCTAACATCCCACATAAAGGAACAGATTTAATTGATTCCGACGACAATGTTGTGTCAGTACTTGAATGGCTTGAGAATCAATTACATCCGTACAGCAGTTTCTTGATCGTCCCGCTCTTTGCCTTTGCAAATACAGGTGTTCAAATCACGCAGAGTTCGATCAGTGCAGCGACCAGTTCTCCGATAGCGTGGGGTATTTTCTTTGGCCTAGTTATTGGAAAGCCGCTTGGAATTGTTGTTTCAAGTTGGGGTGCCAAGAGAGTTGGACTGGGCGAGTATCCAGAGGGTGCTAATTCATTCAAGATTCTTGCTACCGGAAGTGCTGCTGGTATTGGTTTTACTGTTGCTATTTTCATTGCGAATTTAGCTTTTGATGATCGTTCAACCCAGGAATTAGCAATTTTTGCTGTAATTGTTGCATCACTTGTTAGCGGCGGCATTAGTACAATTTTGTTTAAGTTATTTGCGCGAAAAACTCATTGATTTAGGGCAAAACAAAACCCGCCCTTTTGACAGGAGCGGGTTTTGTTAGGCAGTAATTTCTATAGGTCGTAATAGAGCTCAAACTCAGCTGGATGTGGACGTAGACGCACATAATCAACTTCGTTCTTGCGCTTCCAATCGATCCAAGTTTCGATGAGATCCTTTGTGAATACGCCACCCTTGGTTAAGAACTCATGATCTTTTTCTAGTGAGTTAAGAACAGCATCTAGAGATCCCGGTACCTGTGGAATTGAGGCTGCCTCTTCTCCTTCAAGTTCATAAAGATCCTTATCCACTGGGGCAGGTGGTTCAATTTTGTTAACGATTCCATCCAGGCCAGCCATGAGCATTGCAGCAAATGCTAGATATGGATTAGATGAAGGATCTGGACAACGGAACTCAATGCGTTTTGCCTTTGGGCTTGATCCAGTAATTGGGATACGGATACAAGCAGAGCGGTTGCGCGCTGAATAAACAAGATTGACCGGAGCCTCATAACCAGGAACAAGTCGTCGATATGAGTTAACAGTTGGGTTGGTAAATGCAAGTAGTGATGGTGCATGCTTTAAAAGACCCCCGATGTACCAACGGGCCATGTCGGAAAGATCTCCATATGTTCCTGCTTCATAAAACAGTGGCTTGCCATCTTTCCATAGAGATTGATGTACGTGCATTCCGGAACCGTTATCTCCAAAGAGAGGCTTTGGCATAAACGTTGCAGTTTTTCCGCCCTCCCATGCTGTGTTACGAATGACGTACTTAAACTTCATTACATCGTCGCCAGCTGTAAGAATGTCAGTGAAACGGTAATTGATCTCCATTTGTCCAGCTGTTCCAACCTCATGGTGTGAACGCTCAACTAGTAAGCCAACTTTGCCAAGTTGCATGACCATTTCATCACGAAGATCTGCATATTGATCTGTTGGTGAAACCGGGAAATATCCGCCCTTTACGCGAGTGCGATATCCGCGGTTAGGAGTTCCATCGGCGTCAAATTCAACTCCGGTATTCCACGCACCTTCATAGGATTCGATTTCATAGACGGCCGTATTGATATCTGTCTTAAAACGAACACTGTCAAAGACATAGAACTCTGCTTCCGGAGCAAAAAACGCGGTATCGGCGAATCCAAGTGAGCGCATATAGTCAACGGCTTTTGCAACAACACCACGAGGATCACGGCTATACGGTGAGTTATCGACCGGATTATGAACCGAGAAAATAATGATAAGAGTCTTCTCTTTGCGATATGGATCTAGGTATGCAGAGGCTGGAACAGGTAAAAGTTTCATATCTGACTCATTGATGGTTTGGAATCCACGAATTGATGATCCGTCAAACATTAAGCCATCTGTAAAGACCGCTTCGTCAAATGATTCAACTGGCACATTGAAGTGATGTTGAATTCCCGGCAAGTCGGTAAAGCGAACATCAACAAGTTTGACATCCTCCTTTTTGATGAAGGCAAAAATCTCAGCTGCATTCTTAAACATGCTTCTCCCAATTTCACATGTGATGCGCACCCTGCTCAACGTTGAGTCTCCGGCACGCTTTTGTGGTCAAACCATAAGTCCAGATGAGGTCAAAAACATAACCCGTGTGTTAAATCCGTGTAACTTCTGGCGTTATCTGAGGTTATCCTTGCCACATGAACTTTGGCGTCGTGCGTGTGAGCCTTGGTCGCCGGTTTGCCGCCTTGATGGTTGATTGGCTGGCCTGTTACTTCATAGTTACAGCAGTTTCTGGGGGAATAGGAGTTACATCTCCAAACCGCTCTCTCTACGTATTGGGCCTTTTCTTCATTCAGATATTCATACTCTCGTGGCTTCAGGGCGCAACCCTAGGTCACCGCATTTTTGGAATCAGGATTGTGCGCTATCTCGATGGTGGCCCCATTAGTGCTAAACAGGCATTCATTCGATGCTCGCTATTAATCACAGTGATTTTTGCGATCACTTTTGATGAAGATGGAAGAGGTTTGCACGAACGCTTGAGTCAAACAGTATTGACTCGGGCTTAACGAATTTTGCCGCCTCGTGTTGGCATAGGACCTTTTGGAATTGGCATTGACATTCCTCCGACAGCTTTTAGTCGGGCACGAACTTCGCGCATTTGATGAGCGGTCAATTTCTTAGGAAGTCGACGCATCTCTTTTTGCAGTTTTTTAATGGGTGTTCGATTCTCTTCGTTGCCAATTAAAATTTCAATTACTGGAACTCCTGGAGCAAAGCGCTCAGCTTTCTTTCGTTCATCGCTCATCATCTGTCGTACAGAATCGCTGCCTTCACCACTAATAACTATTCCAGCGCGACCAACACTTCTATGCACCATATCCTGGTTACGTGAAACAGCTACTGCTGGCGTAGTTGTCCAACCTTTACGAATAGCCATAAGAACGCTAGCGCCGGCGCCAATCTGACCTTCAATAGAAACGTATGCAGCACTACCTGCTTGGCGAGTGAAAAGAAGCATTGCTGCCAAGAGTGCAATTGGGAGAAAAACAAAACCAAGATAAACCGGTTGACCAATTGCGATTCCAATTCCAATTCCAATTGCCCAGGTCACCAGAAACGCTGCGATGAGTGCGATCGATATCCAAGGCTTAACCTGTTTGGTTACTGCATAGGCATCACGAAATGTTTGAAAACGGGGGGTCTTGATCTTCTTTTCTTTAGCTTTTCTCTTGAACATGGCTCTAGTTTAGGGGAGCCGGCGCGGTTCCACCAAGACGAAGCGGAGCCCAACGCTGGCCAACATGGCTATCCGGGTAGCTCTGCTGAACTTCATGCAGTAAATCGAGCATAACTTTACGTAATTGAATTTGTGACTGCTC
Source organism: Actinomycetota bacterium (assembly GCA_009702925.1). GTDB lineage: Bacteria > Actinomycetota > Actinomycetes > Nanopelagicales > Nanopelagicaceae > Planktophila. The sequence goes on along the minus strand of WLHC01000018.1, from coordinate 11,665 downwards.
AATATCTGCTGAAGGTTCGTAGAAGATTGGTTCACCAAAAGCAACGGTGACAGGGAAATGATTTCGTTTAAAGTTAGGCTTTAGTCCCTTAGTAATGACTCTTTGACTGCCCCAAACAATTGTTGGAACTATCGGAGAGCCTGACTCAATGGCAAGGCGAATCGCTCCTGATTTAATCTCTTTTATTTCAAAACTAACTGAAATTGTCGCCTCCGGGAAGATGCCGATTATCTCTCCAGATTTAAGGGCATCAAGGGCCGCAGAAAAGGATGGCCCCCCGTTGCTTCGATCAACATTTATATGGTGCATTCCTCGCATCAGTGGACCGGCGACTTTGTGGTTAAAGATTTCCTTTTTTGCCATAAATCGAACATATCGTTTTGCCGGTAAGGCAGCCGTTCCTGCAATTGCAAAATCTAAATAACCGACGTGATTGATAGCAAGAATTGCTCCACCTTTTCGAGGTACATAATCTTGACCTTGAAAGTGAAATCGTAATCCTAGGTATTTCCAAAAACCCTTTACCAAAACGATAACTGGCGGATAAACCAGATCAGCCACGCAGAGCCTTTTTCTCCATAGCTTGTTTGTATAAACGGCCAGCTCTATAACTTGAACGGACAAGAGGACCACTCATTACACCAAGGAATCCGACCTCTTCTGCTTCTTGCGCAAGCTCTACGAACTCCTCTGGTTTAACCCAACGCTCTACAGGGTGATGTGTTTGTGTAGGGCGAAGGTATTGCGTGATTGTTATCAGATCACATCCTGCATTGTGTAGATCACGCAACGCCTGTGAGATCTCTTCTCTAGTTTCACCTAATCCTAAAATGAGGTTCGATTTGGTTATGAGGCCAAAATCTTGAGCCATACCAATGACTTTCAAAGATTTTTCATATGTAAAAGCAGGTCGAATCTGTTTAAAGATGCGTGGGACAGTTTCTAGATTGTGTGCGAAAACCTCTGGACGTGTTTCAAAGATAGGATTTAAAAGCGCAGGATTTGCATTGAAATCTGGCGCGAGCATCTCTACACCCGTTCCAGGGTTTAGTTCATGTACCTTTCGAATTGTCTCTGCATATAACCACGAGCCTTCATCTTCTAAATCATCACGAGTTACTCCAGTAATAGTGGCATAGCGAAGTCCCATTGAAAGCACGGACTCTGCGACCTTACGAGGCTCCTGGCGATCGATTGGAAGTGGTTTTCCAGTATCAATATTGCAAAAATCACAACGTCGTGTGCAACGGTCTCCACCAATAAGAAATGTTGCTTCTTTGTCTTCCCAACATTCAAAAATATTTGGACAAGCAGCCTCTTGGCAGACCGTATGCAAGCCCTCGCTTTTAACTAGTGCACGAAGGCGCGTGTATTCAGGCCCCATGTTTGCTCGGGTTTTAATCCATTCCGGTTTTCTTTCGATCGGAGTTTGAGCATTTCGCGCTTCAATTCTTATTAGCTTGCGGCCCTCTGGTGCCATTGTCATGAGCTGACCTTACGCAATGATTTCAACACATGAGTTTCAACAATTTCTGAAATCTCTTCGATAGTAATTTCGCGACCTAACTCCTTTTGCAAAGAAGTTACTTGTGCATCTCTTATGCCACAGGCAACGATTTGATCATAAGCAGTCAAGTCTGGATTAACATTAAGTGCAAAACCATGCATAGTCACACCCTTGGCAACCCTGACTCCAATGGCTGCAATCTTTCGATCGCCCTGAGAGTCAACAACCCAAACCCCCGAACGACCTTCAATGCGCAAAGCGTTCACTCCAAGATCTGAACAAACATTAATTAATGCACTTTCAATCTCTCGCACAAAGCCAACGACCTCAGTAGGTTCCAACAGTTTTACAATTGGATAACCAACAAGTTGACCGGGGCCATGCCAAGTAATTCGCCCGCCTCGATCAACTTCAATGACTTTACTTCCATCTAGTGGTCGCTCAAACTCTTCTGTTCGTCGGCCAGCTGTGTAAACCGATGGATGTTCAAGGAGGATTAGAGAATTGGGGCCAGCACCTGTTGCTACATCTGTGTGCAGGGTTCTTTGCAACTCCCATGCCTGCTCGTACTCCATAGTTTTATAACGAGAGAGCGAAATTACTTTCTCTACATCAGTTACAAGTTGGGGCACGCTCTAATCCTAAAGGTAGGCTTGCCCCATGCCCAATCGGGCCACGCCCGTGAGATTCGAACCTAGGAAAGGCCCTTTAAATCGTGAGTACTACAAAGAAAAGCCGCCGCCCTCTCGTCTATGCATTGATTGTTATCTTTCTTTGGTTTGGAACCAGCGGTGTTATGGGACCTTTGTTTGGCAAACTGTCAACAGTTCAAGAAAATGACAACTCGGCTTTTCTGCCAGATAGCGCTGAATCGACTCAAGCATCAAAGATCATTGCAAAGTTCAATGACTCAGATAATCAAAGTCTTCCAACGCTAGTTTTGTATCGCGGTGAGATAGATGCCGCAAAAATAGCAGGGTTGAACATTCATCTGGCTCAGCTTGGAGCAAAAAACATTGGAACAAGTGATGTTCCAATTTCTGCATATTTAAATCCCGGTGAACAAATTTTTGCCATTCCTTCACAAGATGGAAAAGCTATATTTGCGAGCCTTCCATTTAGTTCTAATGTAGCAACGGATTTATTGCCAGATGGTAAGCCTGTACTTCCTGAGTTAATTGAAACCTTGCGCGAAGATGCAACTGAGTATGCACAGGCCAATGATTTACTCTCTAATGTGACTGGAATCGGCGCAATTCTGGGAGATCTATTTGGTGCATTCGAAGGAATTGACTCTTCATTGCTCTTCACGACATTAATCGTTGTTGGGCTTATTCTAATTGTTGTATATCGATCACCAATCCTTTGGATTCTTCCGTTGTTTTCGGCAGTGATTGCACTCTCGACTGCTGGAGGATTGATTTATCTTCTCACTAAAAATGATGTCATCGACCTTAACGGACAGTCTCAAGGAATTCTCTCTGTTCTTGTTCTGGGCGCTGCAACAGATTACGCATTGCTTTTAATTGCGAGATACCGAGAAGAACTTCATCATTTTGATACACCATTTAATGCTATGAAGGCAGCTCTTAGAGGAGTGGTTGAGCCGATCGTTGCATCCGGTGCAACAACTACAACGGCATTGATGGTTCTGCTGCTCAGTGATCTATCTGGAAACAGGGGCTTAGGTCCAGTTGGTGCTATTGGAATTATTTGTTCAGTTATAACTATTTTGACTTTGTTGCCAGCTCTACTAGTTGCTTTTGGTCGTTGGGTTTTCTGGCCACGTATTCCGCGCCATGATGATGTGAACGCGCAGCTTGATGGTTCATGGGCAAAGGTTGGCGCCGCTGTTGCCAAGCGTCCTCGCAAACTTTGGATTGGTACTGCAATTGGATTGACTATCCTGGCTGGATTTTCCACAACGTTGAATGCACGTGGACTATCGTCGGTCGATCAATTCACTCAACGTCCTGACTCTGTTGTTGGTCTGGAATTCTTAGGTCAACACTTTCCGGGTGGTTCGGGACAACCTACAGAGGTTGTTGTCAAGCAAGAACAAATCGCTTCCATCTCTGCTGCATTGATGCAAGTAGATGGCGTGGCTTCTGTAGATCCTTTGCGAGTTGCACCAACAGTTCCTGGACAGCCTCCAGCTGAGATAAAAATTGTCGAAGGTAAAGCCGTACTGAATGCAACGCTCTCATTAAATCCCGACAGCGTAGAAGCACGTGATGTCATTCCAAAGATCCGTGAGTCAGTCCACGCAATTGATCCAGGGATTTTAGTCGGAGGGTCCACGGCTGTTGCCTTTGATACAGATGTTGCTGCAAACCACGATAATCGAACGATTATCCCTATAGTTTTAGTTCTAATAACAATTATTTTAGGTCTTCTGCTACGAAGTATTTTTGCAGCCGGCTTATTACTTGGCACGGTTGTGTTGTCATACTTTGCAACTCTGGGTGCATGCCAATTGGTCTTTGAGCATATATTTGGTTTCAAAGGCGCCGACACATCTTTCCCGTTGTTTGCATTCATTTTCTTAGTAGCCCTCGGAATTGATTACAACATTTTCCTAATGACAAGAGTTCGAGAAGAAAGTGCAAAAATTGGAACTCGAGCAGGTGTCATTAAAGGATTGACTGTTACAGGTGGTGTCATTACATCTGCAGGTATCGTCCTTGCTGCAACGTTTGGAGTACTTGGCGTTTTACCACTTGTATTTTTGGCGCAACTTGGATTCGCAGTTGCCTTTGGAGTTTTATTAGACACAATGATTGTCCGAACAATATTAGTCCCAGCAATGGTCCACGATATTGGCGGAAAAGTATGGTGGCCTTCTAAATTACAAAGTAAGTAGCCATGACAATTAAAGTCGGTATAGCCGGTTATGGATTGGCAGGACGGTACTTCCATGCTCCGTTACTCAAGGGCTGCGGATTTGAAGTAGTCGGTGTGCAGACATCGAATCAAGAACGTAGCCAGCACGCAGTAGCAGACTTTCCGCTAACAAAAGTTGTCGCGACAATCTCAGAACTAGTTGAACTGGATCTAGATCTTCTAGTTGTTGCCTCTGCAAATTTAGTTCACGCAGAACACGCAATGGCAGGCATCAATAGGGGTATTCCAGTTGTAATCGATAAGCCTATGGGTAGAACGGCGAAAGAAGTCGCAGAGATAATCTCCGCGGCAGAGTACAGGAATGTACCGATAACAACTTTCTTTAATCGACGCTGGGATAGTGATGCACTTACAATTAAGAAAGTTTTAGAAAGTAAAGTTTTGGGTGAAATTCATCGACTCGATTCACGCTTTGAAAGATTTAGACCAGAGCTGAACTTGAGTTCCTGGCGAGAAAGCATGAGTGCCGAACAAGGGGGAGGCCAGTTACTTGATCTTCAACCTCACTTGATCTCTACTGCTTTAGATTGGTTTGGAAAATCTTCATTAGTTACCGCCACGGTTCGTTCTTTAAGGGGAGGAGCCGATGATGACTCAGTTTTGGTTCTTCATCACGAAACGGGTGTCAATTCATACCTTTCGGCGAGTGCGGTAGTCGGGGCACCTGGTCCACGTATTCGTATATTAGGAACTAAGGGCGCACTAGTTATCAACGAACTAGATCCTCAAGAAGCCCTTCTTCGAGATGGAAAGTTTCCGGAAAATGGAACATGGACGTTTCCAACAACTTCAGCAGCTTTCATTCACCGGGGCGATGAGATTGAAAAGATCGAATCAGTTCCAGGTAACTATGGCCATTTTTACAAGCAAGTAGAAGAAGCAATTATGAATGGAAAGCCTTGGCCTGTCTCCACATCTGATGCGTTACTCGTTGCTCAGATCATTGATCAAGCACGAGAAATTGGGGAACGTGGTTAAAAATTTGGACGTGTTGATTATTGGCGGCGGATTAGCTGGCTTGAATGCTGCGATTCATTGTCAGTCACGAGGGGCCAATGTAAAAGTTCTAGAAGCTTCAGATCGCCCCGGTGGTCGAGTTGCTAGTGATGTAATTGATGGTTTTATTTGCGACCGCGGGTTTCAACTGATTAATGCCAAGTATCCAGCTTTAAAAGAGTTACAAATAATCAATGAAGTAGAGTTTCAACTCGCTCCGAAAGTAGTGGAGGTTGCTCTAGATGCGTCCCGACATAAAATCGGTGATCCAAGGAATGCACCTCTATCAGTCTTGGATCGATCTTTAGGATCAGTCTCTGAAAAAATTACACTTCTCAAATTTATTTATGGTCCAAAGTTAAAAAATGCCTCTTTGGCCGATGGTTTAAAGCGGTGCGGGCTCACATACGAAAGGGTCCTTAGACCCTTCTTACAGGGGGTTTTCCTTGCTGATCCTAAGTATGTTGATGCAACATATGGTCAACTAATACTTCGAAGTTTTGTCAGCGGTGCCGTAGGTATACCAAAAAACGGAGTAGGGGAGCTTTCTTACGCACTAGCAAAACGTGTTTCAGATATTTCCTACAACGTCCAAGTTGATCGAATTGTTGGCAAGAGCGTCTACACAAATCATGGGGTTTTTAACGCCGACAAAATAATCGTTGCAACGGATGCAACCACTGCCACTCAGCTATTAGGGCTATCTGAAATTCCAAAGATGGTTGGTTGTATTACTTGGTATCACGCAGTGCAATCGAATCCATCAGGAACTGGCCGACTTGTCATTGATGGACAAAATAGGGGTCCAGTCATCAACTCATTGGTTATTTCAGATATCTCAAAAAATTATGCCCCGGCTGGGTTTCATCTCATATCAACTACAACGGGAGTTAACACCACAGAATCTGACGTGAGAAGACATTTGGCCCTAATGTGGTCTGTATCAACACATGATTGGCAGTTGATTGCCAAGTATGAGATTCCGGCTGCATTACCTTTGCAAAAGGTTGGTCGAGCATTATCTCAGAGCCACAAAATCAATGACCACCTTTATGTCGCAGGAGATCACAGAACTATCCCATCACAACAGGGAGCTCTTTTCTCTGGTCGACTTGTAAGTGATTTAATCTTTAACTAACTCGGCTAGCGCTTCAGAAATGTGTGGATAGTCCCAAACAAAACCTGCTTCTTGCAGAACATGAGGAACAACTTTTTTAGAACCAAGTACTTCAGAAGAGAAACCACCCAGAGCTATTTTCAAAGCAATAGCTGGAGCTGGGAATAGCGCAGGGCGATGCATGGCGCGTGCCAGCGCAGATGTGAATTCTTGATTTGTGACTTGATTCGGTGTGGTTATATTTACAGGACCAGAGATTGGATTTTGCAAGGCAAACATAATTGCGCGAATTTGGTCATGTAAAGTAATCCACGACCACCATTGTTTACCGCTACCTAGTTTTCCTCCCAGTCCAAACCTAAAGAGGGGAAGCATTTTTCCAAGTGCACCACCAGTTGGATCTAAAACTAAACCGGTTCTTAACTTTACTGTACGAACATCTCCGGCTAAATCTGCGGCGCCTTCCCATTCTCGACAAACAGTTGCTAGAAAGTCATCACCGTATCTGTCAGTCTCAACAACAGCGCGATTTCCACTTTCCCCATACCAACCAATTGCAGAGGCAGAAATGAACACTTCTGGCTTGAGTTCTGACACGGCAGCAGCAATAGCAGTGGTACCTAAAAGTCTGGAGTTTAAAATCTCTGCTTTGTATTTCCTGCTCCAACGCTTATCTCCGACGCCCACCCCGGCTAAATGAATAACTGCATCAACACCATTTAATGGTTGCAGATCTACAAAACCTGTCTGTGGATCCCATTGAACTTCATCGGATGAAATAGGAGAGCGGCGTACAAGACGTTGTACGGTGTAGCCTTCTGACTTTAGGTGACCAACAAGGGCGCTACCAATTAAACCCGATGCACCGGTAACTGCAATACGTTTTGCCGTAAACTTTGCCATATTAAAGTCCTAGATCAGATTCGAAAGCGCCACCTTCTAGACGATCCTTTAACGTAACTAAGAATCTCGCTGCATCTGCGCCATCTACAACTCGATGATCATATGAAAGGGCAAGGTAGACCATTGATCTAATGGCGATGCTTTCTCCGCCGTCATCACCTTTAACAACCATTGGCCGTTTTACGACTGCGCCAAGTCCCAGAATTGCAACTTGTGGCTGACTGATAATTGGAGTGTCAAAGAGTGCTCCGCGACTTCCAGTATTTGTTAAGGTGAAAGTTCCGCCACCTAATTCATCAGGTGTAACTTTATTATCGCGTGTGCGAGCAGCAAGATCGGCGATCTTTCGTGCTACTCCACCCATGTTTAAATCTCCTGCATTTGCAATCACTGGAACTAACAAGCCTCGCTCTGTATCAACAGCAATTCCAAGATGTTCTGCGCCATGATAAGTAATTTGATCACCTTCGACAGATGAGTTAAGAACAGGATGTTGCTTAAGTGCTTCACACACGGCGACAGAGAAGAATGGCAGGTAAGACAATTTCACACCTTCGCGCGCTTCGAAACTAGCTTTTGCGCGATCGCGTAATCTAGAAATCTTTGTAACATCCACTTCAACCACGGTCGTTAACTGCGCACTTACTTGTAGTGATTCAACCATTCGGGCTGCAATCACTTTACGAAGGCGCGACATTGTTACGGTAGTTCCACGTAGTGGTGAGACAGCAACTGCCGTTGTGCGAGGCGCAGAAGGGGTAGATAAAACTGCATTTAAACCAGAACTACTTTCAATAGCTACTGGGCGCGCTGCTTCAACGTCTTCTCGGCGAATTCGACCACCGATACCCGTGCCCTTTACGTTTGCAAGGTTCACACCTAAATCTGAAGCAAGTTTGCGAACAAGGGGAGTGACATACGCATCTAGAGGTTGAGTAACTGAAGGTGTGGCAACGGCCGCTACTACTGGTGCTGCAACTACTGGTGAAACAACTGGAGGAGAAACAATTGGCGCTGCTACCACTGGGGCTGCGATAGGAGCCTGTACCGGAGCTGCAACTGCACCACCGGATACTCCAATTAAACCTAACCGTGCACCAACAGGAACTGTTGTATCTACAGCTACATCTATGGCTAATAGTGTTCCAGAAACAGGTGAAGGGATTTCAGTATCTACTTTGTCGGTTGAAACTTCAAGCAAAGCTTCATCAGCTGCAATAGTGTCGCCAACATTTTTTAACCATCGAGTTACCGTTCCCTCACTGACACTTTCACCTAGTGCAGGCATCGTAATCACCGTTCCTGCACTAGATGCATTAGCAGCGGGCGCAGTTGCAACTGGCGCAGGACTTGAAACGGGAGTAGCAACAACAGGGGCGGCAACAGGTGCAACAGGTGTAGACGGTGCAGCTGGAGTTGCAACGACAGGAGCCGCAGCGCCATCAGCGATTACCGCTAACTCAGCACCGACTGGCACTGTCTGATCAACTTGCACAACAATTTTCTGAAGCGTTCCAGAAACAGGTGAAGGAATTTCAGTATCTACTTTGTCAGTTGAAACTTCCAATAGTGGTTCATCAACATTTACGTGGTCACCCTCGGCTTTTAACCAACGAGTTACAGTTCCTTCACTAACACTTTCACCAAGTGCCGGCATCGTTACAGAAAATGTCATTGTTTTCTCCCTTGGTTATCCGTGTGCGTGAAGCGGTTTGCCGGCAAGTGCCATGTGAGCCTCACCCATGGCCTCTGAAAGGGTTGGATGTGCATGGATTAACGGTGCAACATCTTCAGCACGCGCTTCCCAGTTATAAATTAATTCCGCCTCAGCTAACAGTTCACCAACTCGCGCTCCAACCATGTGAACACCAAGGACTGGACCGTTCTTTTGAGAAACTAATTTAATTGAACCTGAGGTATTGAGAATTTGAGCTTTTCCATTTCCTGCGAGGTCATAGGTTAGTTCGACAACATCATGGCCACGTTTTTTTGCTTCTGCAGTAGTTAAACCAACAGATGCAACTTCAGGGTCCGAATATGTCACGCGAGGGATTCCGTCATAGTTTATTGGACGAGGATTTAATCCTGCGATTTCCTCTGCAACCAATATTCCCTCAGCAAATCCAACATGTGCCAACTGCAATGTTGGGATTAAGTCACCAACTGCCCAGATACCTGGAATATTTGTTCGGCATTTCTCATCTACTAGTACATAACCGCGATCCATAGCGATGCCCTGCTCTTGGTAACCAATATTCTCCGAAACCGGCCCACGACCAACTGCAACCATCAGAATTTCGGCAGTCAATGATTTTCCATCCTCGAGAGTAACGGTGACATCTTTTTTGTTTTTTACCGCAGATGCAAACTTAACGCCAAGCTCTAGATTAATTCCACGCTTTCGAAATGCCCGCTCTAGTTGTTTGCTAGAAGATTCATCTTCTAGTGCGATCAACCGCGGTAAACCTTCAACAATTGTCACTTCACTTCCAAATGATTTCCAGACGGATGCAAATTCAGAGCCAATAACTCCGCCACCAAGAACTATTACACTTTTTGGAACGTAGTTCAGTTTTGTTCCATGATCAGAAGTAATGATTCTCTCGCCATCAATTTCTAAACCAGGAAGAGTTTTTGCATATGAGCCTGTGGCCAAAATTATATTTTTGCCGGAGTATTTAACTCCTGCTACCTCAACGGTATCTTTTGAAACGAGTTTTCCGTGACCTTCTACAAATACTATTCCTCGTGACTTAACTAACCCCGATAAGCCCTTATAAAGCTTATTTATTACGCCATCTTTATAGGCGTTGACTCCATCCATATCCATGCCGTTAAGAGTTGACTTAACGCCAAACTTTGAACCTTCGCGAGCGCCGTCGGCAATCTCTGCGGAATGAAGTAGGGCCTTAGTTGGAATGCAGCCACGATGTAGACAGGTACCACCGACTTTGTCCGATTCGATTAATGCGACCTTAAGGTCAAGTTGTGCTCCTCTAAGTGCTGCAGCGTAACCGCCACTTCCACCACCAAGGATTACAAGATCGAATTGCGACACAGACGACTCCTTTCAACAACTAAAAAATCTATCGGCTTCACCTTCAGCAGATTCACTAGGGCCTATCTTGCCTCACATAGGGGCAAAGTTCACAATGGAGGGCATCGGCGCCAGTTGCGCAGTTTGCGTGCCCTATTGGAAGGTTTTTATCCCTGCTCGGCCAGTGTCACAAGTGTGCGAAAAGCGACTCCCGTTCCGCCAACGGGCGTATAGCCATGCGGCTTGCCTTCGTTGTAGGCAGGTCCTGCAATGTCTAAATGCAGCCATGGTAGTTCAGATGAAACAAAGTCCTTTAGAAACAATCCCGCAACTAACATTCCACCCATTCGATCACCGATGTTAGCTAGATCTGCAACTGGTGAATCCAGAGATGCTCGAAGCTCTTCGGGCAACGGCATAGGCCAGAACTGCTCACCACTTATTGCAGCGCTATTTAAAAATGCATCACAAAATTCTTGGTTATTGGTCATAACAGCACTTGTTCTTGTGCCCAAGGCCACAACTTGAGCACCCGTTAATGTGGCAACATCAACAATTCCATCTAACTTATTTTTTGATGCCTGTGCCTTAACAAGGGCATCGGCTAGTACTAAGCGACCTTCTGCATCAGGATTGAGCACTTCGACAGTCTTTCCTCCAAAGATGGTAATAATGTCACTGGGTCTAACGGCAGTATCACTTGGCATGTTCTCTGCCAATGGTGCCCACATCTCAATTGCAATAGGAAGTTTCAGTTGCGCAATTGCCAGTACCGCGGCGCAAACTGCTGCAGCACCACTCATGTCAGACTTCATCGCCTCCATGCCTGCTGCCGGTTTTAGCGCTAATCCACCTGTATCAAAAGTTATTCCTTTACCAACGTAGGCGTACCTTTTAACAGATTTTGCTTTAGGGGTATAGGAGACATGTAGAAGTCGTGGGGGATTTGCTGAACCTTGGCCAACTCCAACGATTCCACCGAAACCTTGGCTCTTTAAGGCCTTTTCATCCCAAATCTGAATCTTTAAACCTGACTTCATGCCTCCTGCAGACTTAACTTCTGCTGCCATTTTTTTACAAAATGACTCTGGAGTTAAATGGCTGGGTGGCATGTTGATTAAATCTCTTACCAAGAATGCATATTGCGCAATTATTTCAGCTCGTGATGCAGCCATCTTGCCTTGTGCATTGTTTGCCAGTT
>WLHC01000017.1 GCA_009702925.1 Actinomycetota bacterium | reverse complement strand
TGACTGGCATGATGCGACCCTATAACTGAGATTAGAAAATGTCAGGTGCAACGGCTGCGATCTTACAAAAACCTTGAATCTCTAGTGCCTCACCGCGAAGTGTGGGATCGATATCGGCCTTTATCAAAATCTGCTCTGCTGTAGATGACGAACCGTATAGACCTGAAAGCGCCGATCTCAACATTTTTCGACGCTGAGCAAATGCGTTGTCAATGATTGTAAATACTTTAACGCGCATCTCTTCATTTCCTGGAGTTGGGCGCCTGGTAAAACCAACGAGTTTTGAATCTACATTTGGCGCCGGCCAGAAAATAGACCTCGAAACTGTTCCAACACTTTTAACCTCTGCCCACCATGCAGCTTTCACACTCGGTATTCCATACTCTTTACCGCCTGGTTTTGCAGCAAGTCGATCGGCAACTTCTGCTTGAACCATCACTACACCTGATCTAATGCTTGGAAATTTTTCAAGCAGATGCAACAGCACAGGTACTGAAACGTTATAGGGCAAATTGGCAACTAAGACTGTTGGCGCAGCGGGTAGTTGATCGATTTTTAGGGCATCTTGATTGATAACAGTCAGATTTTCAGGATGGTCAAAATACTGTCCAACTGTGATTGGAAGTTGCTGCGCAAGTCTTGAATCAATTTCTACTGCAATTACTTCTTTGGCATGATCAAGGATTGCTAAAGTTAAAGAGCCAAGTCCAGGCCCGATCTCTAAACAAATATCATCAGGTAGTACTCCAGCGGTTCGGACAATTTTGCTGCACACGTTTGAATCAATGACAAAGTTTTGGCCTAAAGATTTAGATGGTTTTAAATCTAATTGGGCTGCAAGTTCGCGGATCTGCGCCGCTCCCAGCAACGTCATGGTGCAAAAGATCCAAATACTCTCTCAGCATTTTCACTAAGGGCGGTGGCTAATTCAGCTAAATCTTGATTTCGTTCAGTTGCCATTGCCCTAACAATGTTTGCAATCTGTGCAGGTGTATTTCCTGCACCGCGATGTGGAGCAGGAGCTAAAAATGGTGAATCGGTTTCAACTAATAACTGATCCAAAGGAACCAGTTTTACTGCATCACGCAACTCTGGAGCGTTCTTAAATGTAAGAGTTCCAGCAAAAGAAAGAATGTAACCACGTTCAATACATATTTTTGCCATTGCAACATCGCCTGAAAAACAATGAAAGACGGTCTTTTCTGGGGCACCAACTTCTGACAATATAGAAAGGACATCATCATGTGAATCCCGATCATGAATTACTAATGCTTTATTTGTGCGCTTTGCTAAATCAATGTGCCACTTAAAGGATTCTTGTTGGCGGGCTCGTAACTCTGGCGGAGTGCGGAAATAATCTAATCCTGTCTCCCCAATTGCACGAACTCGTGGATGCTGGGCTAACTCTTCAATAATCTTTAGGTCTGCATTCAAATCATCTACTACCGGTGCCTCATTAGGATGGAGTGCGACAGCAGCAAGTACTGAACTGTTCCATTTTTCTGCAGCTCCCACACACCAACGTGATTGCTCGGCAGAATAACCAACTTGAACTATGCGATCTACATTTACAGATTTTGCCTCTGCAATAACATCTGAAACTTCTTGAGAGTCAAATGCTGCATCTGTAACAATCTCCATATGCGCATGTGCATCAACAGTTGGAACGGGTAATGGCTCTGGAAGCGGAGCGCGTGGACGATCAATGTCGCGATTGTGGCGATCTGCCATTTTTATTTAAGCAGTAACTTCTAGTCGTGGAAACAGGACTGGAGTTTTTGTAACTACCGCACCTGCTGGAAGTTGACCCCACTTAGCAACAGTTGAAATTGATTGTGCGCCTAGGTCGCCGAGAACTAATTGAGCTCCAAGGCTTTGCCACAAAATTTCACACGTGTGGGGCATAACAGGATTTAAAAGCACAGCCAGGGCTCGTAGAGATTCAGCAGTATTATATAAAACCTCTTCTAACACCGCCTGATTTGTTGGATCCTTAGCAAGAATCCAAGGCTCTTTTTCAGTTACATAACCATTTACTTTTTTGCAAAAATCCATGATTGCAACAATTCCACCTTGAAAATCAAGTGCGCACATCGCTGCATCTGCTTTTGAAACTGTTTCTTTTAACGCTTGCTCTAATCCGGCATCTCCAGAAACTGCAGGCAATTCGCCACCGCAGTATTTTTCAATCATTGCCGCACTTCGTGAAGCTAAATTACCAAAATCATTTGCAAGCTCTGATGTGTATCTGGCGCTCATATCTTCCCAGGAGAAAGATCCATCTGTTCCAAATGGAATTGCACGTAAGAAGTAGTATCGAAATGCGTCAACACCAAAGTGATCAGTAATGTCTTTGGGGGCAATACCCGTCAATTTACTTTTACTCATCTTCTCCCCGCCCACGAGCAACCAACCGTGTGCAAAGACTTTTTTAGGAACTTCAAGACCTGCTGCCATCAACATAGCTGGCCAAATGACGGCATGAAATCGCAAGATATCTTTTCCAACTAAGTGAACATCGGCGGGCCATGTTTGTGCAAACTTTTTTCCACCTTCAGAAGTTGGATCATCAGTTAGACCAACAGCAGTTGCATAGTTAAGTAGAGCGTCAAACCAAACATAAACAACTTGATCTGTATCCCAAGGAACGGGAATTCCCCAATCAAATGTCGAACGTGAAATTGAAAGATCTGAGACTCCGCCTTCAAGAAATGAAATTACTTCATTGCGAGCACTCTCTGGTTGACATGCTTCTGGGTTTTTACGGTAATGGTCAAGTAGTGGCTTGGTAAAATCTGATAACTTAAAAAACCAATTGTTCTCATTCACCATTTCAATTGGTTTGCTATGAATTGGACAGCACTTTGATCCATCAATTTCAATCAAATCTCCAGGGAGCTTAAACTCTTCACACCCCACGCAATATGGACCTTCATACTTTCCTGCATAAATATGACCTGAGTCTTTTAGTGATTGAAGAAACTTCTGCACGCGTTCTGTATGTCGTTTTTCAGTTGTTCGAATGAAGTCATCATTGGCGATATTTAAATGTTCCCAATTTGGCTTCCAAGCATCTGCAACAAGTTTGTCGACCCACTTTTGAGGGGCAACATTGTTTGCCTCTGCTGTCCTCATAACTTTCTGGCCGTGCTCATCTGTGCCTGTTAAAAACCAAACAGATTCACCTTTTTGACGATGCCAGCGAGTTAAAACATCACCGGCAACCGTTGTATAGGCATGACCAATATGAGGAGCATCATTGACGTAATAAATAGGCGTCGTTAAATAAAAGGACTTGGTCACTGGCTCATCTTATTCGCATCAACGACAGCGGCATAAACAAGACGTTTTGATATGCCGAATTCATCGGCAACGGTTGCAATCGCGCCCTTTCGATCCATTCCAGCGGCTTCAAACTCACGGACTCGATCCACCATGTCATTAGCCGTTCGTAGAGCAGAGTCGATTTTTGCTCCTTGAACCACCAAAGTAATCTCACCCAGAACCTCGTTTGAATTTGCCCAACTTAATAACTCTGAAAGTGTGCCTCGAATACTTTCTTCATAGCGTTTTGTCATTTCACGGCAAATTGCACCTTTGCGCTCTGGCCCAAAAACTTCAACTGCATCTGATAAAGATTCTTTTAGTCGATGTGGTGCTTCAAAGAAAACCATAGTTCTTTCTTCAAACCGAAGTTTTTCAAAAGTCGCACTCCGTGCACCGGCGGTTCGCGGTGGAAAACCCTCAAATGAAAAACGATCTGTTGGTAATCCCGAAAGTGCAATTGCCATCGTTACCGCACTTGGTCCCGGAATAACCTGAACTTGAATATCTTCGGAAATTGCATCACGCATTAATCTAAAGCCTGGATCACTAATTGTTGGCATGCCCGCATCAGAGACAACTAAAACTGTCGCACCGTTTTTTAGCTCAGCAAGAAGTTCTTTTGTTCTATCCTCTTCATTACCCTCGAAGAAAGAAACAACTTTTGCAGTAAAAGTAACTTCGATGTCTTGGCAAAGTCGATGAAAGCGTCTGGAATCTTCAGCAGCAATTATCGTTGCGTTCTCGATTGCACTCTTCAATCGGCTACTTGCATCCCCAGGATTGCCCAATGGTGTCGCAGCTAAAATGAGCGTCATGGAGTAATACTCTCAGTATTTTTGAGTAATCGCGCATACCCTTGACCAGTGACCGCTGCTATTGCCCCACTTCTGATCGCTTTAGCTTCTTTTGTGCTGAGATTGTTTAACTTAAGTTCCCCGAATGGTTTTATTTTTGATGAGCTTTACTACGTTGATGGCGCGCAAGATTTTCTCAATTTTGGAGTCGAAGTTACTGGTGCGAGCCCTGAGTTCATCGTCCATCCACCTGTCGGAAAATGGCTAATAGCAAGTGGAATAGCAATCTTTGGGGACAATGAATTTGGATGGCGATTTGCTACAGCAATCTTTGGGACTTTACTCATACTTCTATTTGCACGTTTAGTTCACGTACTTTTCTATTCACCTGTCTTAACGGCTCTTGCTGCTGGATTAATGGCTAGCGATGGACTTTTATTGGTTCATTCACGAACCGCCCTCCTTGATCTTTTTCTAACTTTCTTTACTCTTCTTGGAATTTATCTGTGGAGTAGAAATAGGCATTGGTGGGCAGGGCTTGCTTTTGGTTTTGCACTCGGTTGTAAGTGGAGTGCTATCTATTTCATCGCTGTAGTTATCTTTATTACTCTTTATCGGATACTAGTTGCACAGGATATTCGCCAGACTCCAAAGAAAATTGCAAAAACACTTGCGAGTTATGGCTTACTTCCATTATTTGTTTACACATTTACATGGATGGGTTGGTTCCTCTCTGACCGAGGTTGGGATCGACAGAGTTCGAACAATCCAATAATCGCTCTTGTTAAGTATCACTCTGAAATGCTTGGCTTTCACATAGGTTTAACGGAAAAACATCCTTACCAATCAAATCCCATTGGTTGGCTAGTTATGGCTCGGCCAACTTCATTTTTCTATGAATCACCAAAAGGTTGCGGCAGTGATGACTGCGCCCGTGAAGTTTTAGCTCTCGGAACACCATCTTTATGGTGGGTAGGAACAGTTGCCATCATTTTTGTAATTAGATACTGGATTAAATCATTACGAAATAGGTCTACAGATCCGGCTGCCACTATTGTCGTCATTGGATTAGTCGCGGGTTATCTACCGTGGTTTGCATTACCTGAACGAACAATGTTTAGTTTTTATGCAATTATCATCGAACCGTTTTTAATTTTAGCGATCATCTATTGTGCAAAGTTACTGCTGGATAGTCGTTTAAAACCAGTGGTGTCGCAGAGTATTGTCGTAGGCGGATTTACGCTAATTCTTTTATGTTTCTTGTACTTTTTACCGCTGTACACAGGTCAGTTAATAACTTACGAACAATGGCAAGCACGCATGTGGTTTGACTCTTGGATTTGAGAGCCTGATCTAATTCCTTAGGTCTTTATTCGTAGCTTATTCGTTAGCAGCGCGAGATTGATTCAACCGTTCGACAGCTTCATCAGCTAACTGTTGATCAAAGATCTCATCACGAGATGGTGATGCCGCAGCTAACGCCTGTCTTTCAAGTTGTTCTTGCTCCTCTGACCATTGACCAGGAGTTGTTAAATCTAAAACTCGTTTAGACTGTACAGCTTTTGGTGCATTTACATATGTTGGAACTGGAACTTCTGTTGGCTCCCAAACATTTTGATATGAAGCAGAACCACGAGGCACAATTACTACACCTTTGAGCTCACGCTCGGACAAAGGTATCCAATGTTCGGTGTTTGCTTTTGGTTGAACAACTTCTGCCAAGTTTGTTGCAGATACTCCAGAACTACGACGTTGTAACTGTGTAACACGACGCTTATACAACTGATCAGCGATTACGTGTCGTCGCACATTTGCAACATAGACCAACATTGCAGATAGCGGAACGAGTGCATATAGAAATGGCATTGTCTTCATGAAGCCTCCAACAATTGTTGTGACAATTGAAAATGCAATAATGGTAAAGATGATTCTGTTGCGCAAAAGTAATTGACGAACTTTTGCTTCTCGATCTAAATCAATGTGAATTGCTCCGGAAGTATTCGCACCACCTGGTGATTGTGCGGCAACAACCCGAAGTGCAGACTTGAATTGTTCAACTGATTTTCCTGAGAATTCATTACGGTCGTGGATCCAGCGGGGCGCAAAATAAGCAACCCACATACCGATGATTGCTAGATAGATTAGACCCGAAGCCATAATGGTAAATCTTAAGGAAGTCCCCCATGCTTTTCGGGGATTTAAGCACTACTAAAGCCCAGGATTTTCCTTGACAAAAACTAAGTGATCTCGCCATTGCCCATCGATATGTAAGTATCGAGGCCTTTCCCCCTCAAGAATGTAGCCAGCTTTTTCAGCTACTTTTCGGGACGCTGCGTTTTCAGGACGCAAATTGATTTCTATACGGTGCAGATTTAACTCATTAAATGCATATTCAGTAAGCATTTCTACGGCGATTGTTGTATATCCGCGATTGGCATAGTTTCGATCTATCCAATAGCCAATGTGTCCGCCACGCATTGCGCCATAGATAACACCGCTGAGAGAAACCTGACCTATCAAATTCTGATCTTTCCAAATGGCAAAAGAAAATGATCGACCATGGCGAGCCTCATGTTGAAGAGAGCGCACCATTCCAAAGAATGTTGGAAGTTCTGCAATATTTTCTTGGCTAATACTGGGAATTGTGGCCTCCCATGGAGATAACCAATCTCGATTCTCTGCCCTTACTCGATTCCATTTCCGCACATCTCGAAATTGCAAAGGCCTGAGGATTAGTTCATTATTTTTAATAACAATTGGCCACGCTCTACCCATAGTTACCTAAATGTATCGTCGCTCTAAAACTACGACGTTTACACGATCACCTGTTTTAAATGACGTATCTCCTTCAGAAATTGCGATAAATGCATTTGCATCAGAAAGTGTGGACTGCTCATCTTGAGATTCTAAAGGTGTAACTGACTTTCCATCTTCTGCTAAAACTGCTCGAATGTAAGAACGCATACCTTCTGCAGATTCAATTGGTTTTTCTAGCGATGCTTTAACAGAAGGTCGGTGGATTGTTGCTGCACCAAGCATCGTACGGATCATTGGCCGTATAAAGAGTTCAAAGGAAATGTACGCAGCAATTGGATCTCCCGGAAGTGTAACTACGGGTGTTTGATCTGGACCAATAGTTCCGAAATTATGGCGCCCACTTACCTCGATCGCCATATCAACTGTGGTTATTGTTCCAAGAGAAGAAAGAGTGCGTGTTATGAGATCAAATGAATCATCATGGCGTTCTCCAGAAATAATTATTAAATCTGCACGGACTAACTGATCTTCAATTACTTTCTGTAACTCTTCTTCAGTATCTGGAATTGAGTGCACGCGATATGCAACAGCTCCGACTTCGCGAACAGCAGTTGTTAGTAACCAGGAATTAGTCTCGTACTCATCACTAGAATCTTTAAGTGGTTGTCCCGGTTCAACAAGATCTGGGCCTGCTGAAAGAACGACAACTCGAGGATGTGGCCTAGTTGGTAAATGATCGCGCCCAATAGATGCTGCCAAACCAATTTGAGTAGAGCGTATTCGTGTACCTGATCGTAAAACTAGACGTTCGCCGGCATAAATATCTTCAGCCAATGTTGCCCCGTGAGCATCAAGTAGTGCCATCTCAAAAGGCTCAAGAGGCTTACAAATAGATAGGAGTGAAGTAAGAAACTCATCCACCCGAGTGTGTTCTGGCATAATCGAACCCTACTTCTATTAAGTTTTATCTTTGGGATTTCATGGGAGATTTAAATGGGCGTTGACAAACAGCAGATTAGGGAGCGGGCACGCCGCGATCGCACTCAAAAATTCATACCATCAAATTTTAATGTGATTTTGAAGGCGCCTGAGATTCAATCTGCTACAGGTATTGCTTCTTATGTTTCCTATGAAACTGAGCCCAGCACCGAAGAGATAAATCAGGCATTTTTGAGAAGTGGAAAAAAAGTTTATTTACCGAGGATTAATGGAGATCTTCTTGAGTGGGTCGACTGGAATGGTGAGCAGAGTTCACTACGTGCCAAGAAAAAAATCTTCGAACCAATCGGTTCTGCTGTTACAGACTTGTCTGTGATCAAAGCGATCGTCGTTCCTGCATTAAGAGTTGACCAATCAGGCTTTCGACTTGGCCAAGGTGGAGGTTATTACGACCGTTCTCTGCCTGCCCTTAATGCATGGAAAATTGGTTTGGTTTATCCTGGCGAGCTTTCAAGTGAAGAGCTTCCGCATGAACCACATGATGTTGCATTAGATGCGGCGGCAACACCGTCGGTTCTTATTCGCTTTAACCGTTAGGTAAATTGCGAGCCATCACAACACGTTGAATTTGATTGGTTCCTTCATATATCTGAGTCAATTTTGTATCGCGCATCATTCGCTCGACTGGGTAATCGCTCACATACCCATAGCCACCTAAAACTTGAATTGCATCTTGTGTAACTTTCATTGCCACATCACTTGCAAGACACTTGCTAGCAGCAGAGAAGAATCGAAGATCCTTCTCATTATTTTCACTTTTGACCGCGGCGGAATATGTAAGAAGGCGCGCTGATTCGATGTTCATCGCCATATCAGCCAACATAAATTGAATAGCTTGAAAATCAAAAATAGGCTTTCCAAACTGTTGGCGTTCATGTGCATACTTTGTTGCGACATCAAATGCGCCTTGAGCCAAGCCAATTGCCTGAGCGGCAATTGTTATGCGCGTGTGGTCAAGGGTGTCCATCGCCAAAGCAAAACCTTTTCCAACTTCACTGATTCGTCGATCATCGCTTAGTTGAACGTTGTCGAAATAAACTTCACGAGTTGGGGAACCGCGCATTCCCATTTTCTTCTCAGGTGCACCAAATGAAACGCCTGGATCTGATTTTTCTACAATAAATGCGGTTATTCCTTTTGTTCCTAATGATGGATCACCTTGGGCGATTACAGAGTAAAAATCAGATTCCCCAGCATTTGTGATCCACTTTTTGCTGCCGTTTAGAACCCAAGCATCTCCAGAACGTTCAACTTTAGTTCGTAGCGCAGCAGCATCTGATCCTGCTTCTGATTCAGAAAGACAGTAAGAAAATCCAGAACCTTTTACTAACTGTGGAAGCCAACGCTTTTTCTGATCTTCATTGCCGCCAAGTAATAATGGAACAGATCCTAATTTATTTACTGCCGGGATTAATGATGAAGAACCACAAACTCGTGCGACTTCTTCAATAATCAAAACTGTTGCAAGTGCATCTGCTCCGTCGCCGCCATACTCTGCTGGAACATGAGCAGCATATAGACCATTTTTAATAAGAGCATTTTTTGCTTCAACTGGAAAACGGTGCTCTTCATCTACAGCTTGTGCAAATGGTGCAATTTCATTTTCAGCCAGCGCACGCACGCTAGTACGCAACTCCTTATATTCGGTAGGGAGATCAAATACGTTTTCCATTACGAGCCATTCTTGTCGCGTTGTGCCAGCTGTTGTAAATATAAATTATAGTCGGCTAATTCATCTGGCTGCCCCATGGCTGCACTGCGCGCAATATTGCGATCAATTCGCTTACTTTCACGAGAATCATCGCGCATCCACTGAATAAAGGTAGCGATTAATGCCAGCAGGATTGGAACCTCTCCCATTGCCCAACCGATTGATCCACCCAATTTTTGATCTGCCAAAAGATCCGTTAGCCAAGGTGTTTGAAGTGATGCGTAGTAGCCGTTGTCAATCAGGGTTGTAGTCGACATCAATGCAACGGAGAAAAATGCATGAATACTCATAGCTGCAAATAGGACCACGATCCGGAGTAAATGTGGAATCTTTCGCGGATTTGGATCAACGCCGATTATCACTGAAAAGAATAGATAGCCGGCCGCCAGAAAATGAAGGCTCATAAACAAATGTCCCACATGGCTTGACATCATTACTGCAAACAAATCTGTGAAATAAAGAGCGAACAAAGAGCCATCAAAAATGATCAAAGCAACGACTGGATTAGTAAAGGCAATCCCGATTTTTGAATGCAAAACAGTTATCAATGATCCCCGTATACCGCGCTCTTGAGGATTGCGCGCCTGAGGCAAAGTACGTAAAGCCAAAGTAATTGGCGCACCTAATACCAAACCAATTGGCGCAATCATTCCAATAACCATATGTGAAATCATGTGATAGGAAAATGAAAAATTGGCATATAACCCTAATCCACCACTAGTTGCAAAATCTACTGCAGAGATTCCAAGTGCAAAGGAAATAGTTCTACCTACTGGCCATTTATCCCCTCGTTTTGTAAGAACAACTACACCCTTTATGTATAGGGCAACGAGTAAAACCAGTACACCAATTATTAAGGAGTTTGGTTCGTAGCCAAACAAAACTCGCGTAAACGTTGGTGCTTGTGGTGTATTGATTCCAACAATTGAAAGTGCAGCATTAAACTCTTGATTACCGGGACGTTCAGGTGAAGCATTTGAACTTAACCAGGTCCCCATGATCACAGTTATACCCATGATTAATGCCTCAACTATGAGAAGTCTTCCAAAACTAATCCAATTGATTTCGCTCTTTTTTTCCAAATTCTTACGGTGTAGATAGCCAAAGCCCACCAAAGCAGTAGTTGCGATCGACTTAGCAATTACAACGCGTGCATAGGCTGAGTCCCAAGCGTCAACAAAGTTAAGTCGCGCCCATGCATTAACAACTCCGCTCAACACAACCGCAATTGCTGACCAAAGCGCCAACTGACTAAATCTAGGGACCGCTATTACTCGATCAGTTGAGGAGAGAAAAGCAATTGCAAAAATTCCACCTACCCAAAAGCTAAGGGCAATAACGTGAATGACCAGCGAACCAATAACCAGCATGTGCGAGCCACTTGATGCAGCATGGCTTTGAAAAACTGGTGCTGTAATTCCTGCTAAAGAAACAAAGATCAAAGCAGTAGTTGTAATAACAGAGCGAACTTTATGTGAAACAATAAAAACAACCAGAGCTATCAAGGTTTGAATTGCCAAATACTTACCTAAAGAAATTTGAGTGATGAAAGATCGAAGAACGGTTAGATCTAAGGCATCTTGAATTGAGGTTGCCAATATTGTTGCAAGAGTAAGCACAATCGTTCCAGCTGCACCAACAAACCAAGCTAATGCTGAAATCTTGAGAAGTGTCCTTAATTTTTCACTCGATGTAGAGAACTTGCCGCCAACATCAAGTAGTAAAAAAGCCATAGCAAGCAAGGAACCAATAGTTGCAAAGGAACCGGCGAGATTTAAAAACTTAAAGCAAAGACTTAAGAAATTCATCTTTCAGAGAAGAGTTTACGTGCATATAGAGATAATCCGATCGTGACAATAACGGCACCAAAGAGAAGCAAAATTACAAATACATTTGTTGCCCAACTGCTGCTTGCTGGTGATTGACTCTGTGTCGGTTCTGGACTTGGCTCGATTGGTGCAATATTACTTGGAGCTAAATATTTGAAAGAAAATTCGCCAACTAGCGGCTCATCACCTTCTGAAAGCAATGAATAACTAACTCTATACATTCCTGTTACAACAAGTGATTTTACTCCAACTGAAGCACTCAAATCTGAAATAGAAATTGTTCCATCATCAACACGATCACCATTTGGATCTTTAACCGTAATCACATTTGCATCAACTGCATCGGCCAAGAGTGGAAGTTGGCCCGTAATAGTGACATTTGTTGGGGAGACAGAAATGGTAGAGCCACTAATTGGGGAGGTGCTAACTAATGTATTGGCACCTGCAGAAAACGGATTTAAGCAGAGGAAACCAAATGAAAGGAGCATGGTTGCTATAGAAAAACGAAGATTAACTTTTGTCATCTCTTCCTCTCAAATCCGATGAGGGCGGCAATATGTCCGCCTTGATTCGCTCCAATCGTCTCATCTCTTTACAATTAATGCATACCCCCAGTTATTCGGGCCCTACAAAATCGCCTTAAAAAGCGAGAGCTAGGCAGGAATCACTTACGGCAAGGATTACTTAAGGAGGAGCTCGGATGCCTACATATCAATATGCATGCATCGCATGCGGCCATGAGTTTGAAGTGGTTCAAAGTTTCTCAGATGAATCTCTGACAAAGTGTCCGGAATGTCAGGGTGAAATTCGCAAGATTTACTCTGCAGTTGGAGTGGTCTTTAAGGGTTCTGGTTTTTACAAAACCGATTCAGCAAAAAAATCTGTTGCCTCTGATCCACCAAAAGCGTCACCAACATCACCTGCACCTAAGGCTGATTAATCTTGGTGGTGTGGCGGTTTATCTGAAATAATTTCTGCGTCTCGTTTTGCTTGTTCTGCAGCAGCTTCTGGATCAATCTCATCTGAAGTTACTTGCGGAAAGAGATCACTCATAAGCGAGAGTCTACCTACTTATAATGAAATGAGAGCTCCGTGTTTGAAAGTCTAGGCCGCACAATCGTTAAGTACCGCAAGTCCGCTGTTGCCCTGTTTATTGTAAGCGTGCTTGTATCAGGGGTAATCGGATCTTTGGTTTTTAGCCGGCTTGATTCAGGTGGTTACTCCAATCCTGCTAGTGAGTCCTATGAAGTTTACGAGTATCTCAAAAATGATTTAAAAATAGAAGATCCAAGTATTGTCGTAGTTGTTGATGCAGAAGTTGTCGAAGTTACCGATCCAACTGTTGTGCAAAAAGCAGGGGCTCTAGAAGCAAAAATTGCTGAAGAGCCTGGTGTCACCAAAACTCTTTCCTATTGGAGTTCGGGTGGATTGGAGTCTTTAAAATCTAGTGACGGCAGAGCTGCCTACATTTTGGTTTATGGTCAAGGAGATGCTTTTAGTCCAGAGAGTCAAAAACTTGGAAAGTTCTTTCAAGAAAACTATGACGGTTCATATGAAGGATTAACTCTGTATGCCGGCGGTGTCGGAGTAATTAGCCATGCAATAACAAAGAAAATCTCTGATGATCTAAAAATTGCCGAAGCGATCTCTATCCCGCTTACCTTTATCTTGCTTGCATTTGTCTTTGGTGCACTCGTTGCATCTGCAATGCCATTAATTGTGGGCGTAGCTGCAATTCTAGGTGCATTTTTTATTCTCTACCTCTTCACGTTGTTTACTGATGTAAGTATCTATGCTTTAAACCTAACCACCGGTATGGGGCTTGGTCTTGGTATTGATTATGCCTTGCTGATGGTAAATAGGTTCCGCGAAGAGTTGCAGCGAGGAAAATCCGTTGAAGATTCTGTCATCACAACCGTAGCAACCGCTGGTAAAACAGTGTTTTATTCTGGACTCACAGTTTTAGTAACGCTTTTATCTCTTACGTTTTTCCCTTTGCCATTCTTAAAATCCTTTGGTTATGCAGGAGTTTCAGTTGTAACAATTGCTGTGGCTGGTGCCATCATCGGACTGCCCGCGATTCTGGCAGTCATTGGCAAAAAAGTGGATAAGGGCGTTGTTCGTAAGTCTTCAATAACACCTAAAGATGATGGACGATGGGCTCAGACTGCTCGGTTTGTTATGAAAAGACCAGTTGCTGTTGTTGTCCTGTCATTAATTTTTCTGGGAATTCTGACTTCACCGATTGCAAACATAAAATTTTCGCAAGGTGATTCACGAATGTTGCCAGAGACAAACAAGGCAGCAATTGCAACAGCGCTTCAAGCAGAAAGATTTGCTGGACGTACAGGTGAACCAATTGAAATTATCATTAAAGGTGGATCAGAAAAGACAGAAGAGATCGCATCATATGTTTCTAGACTTCAAGTTGAGCCAGGAGTTGTAGCCGTAGTGCCTCCGGAAATCTACGGAGGCGATGTTCGAATAATTGCTTATCATTCAATGTTGCCTCGCACGCCAGAGGCTCAAGAGTTGATTCACTCGATAAGAGATATACCTTCTGTGGATCAAACATTAGTTGGAGGCGTGGCAGCCGACTACACAGATTCTCAAGATGCTATATCTCAAACTCTTCCTTGGGCTTTCGGTTGGGTTGCGCTAAGTGTTCTTGTTCTGATCTTTATTTTTACGGGCTCAATTATCTTGCCAATTAAGGCCGTAATTTTAAATATTCTTTCACTCGCTGCAACCATGGGAGTGCTGACATGGGTCTTTGTTGACGGAAATCTTCAGTGGCTAGTTGGTTCATTTACTGAGACAGGAACTTTAGATACTTCGATTGTAATTTTGATTGCGGTTGTTGTATTTGGACTTTCTATGGATTATGAACTCTTTTTGCTTTCACGAATTCGTGAAGAGCATTTAGCAGGTAAAACAAATGTTGAATCAGTTGCACTTGGCCTTCAGCGTTCCGGGCGCATCATTACGGCAGCAGCAGCTATCTTGGCATTTGTCTTTGCAGCATTTGTTACCAGTGGAGTCACGTCAATTAAATCGATGGGATTTGGCGTGGCATTTGCGATTATTCTGGACGCCACCATAGTTAGAGGCTTACTAGTGCCGGCTTTGATGAGATTAATGGGCGAACGTAACTGGTGGGCGCCAAAGTGGATGCAACGATTTACTCTTCACCACTAACCTCGCGTACCCTTAGAGCATGGATTTAATCGCTTCCCTTCAATGCGAAGATCAGCCAGGCATCGTGCATGCGATGACCTCGGCTGTACTTGCCTGTGGTGGCAACATCATTGAGAACCAACAGTTCACAGATCCAACAACTAATTCATTTGTTATGCGCACTCGCTTTGAAACTTCACAAAAATTGGACGGTGCCACTAAAGCTCTAAACGATGGTTTGGCAAAGTTCCACCCTGATTTACGCATTCGCCCGACTGAAGAGAAACCTCGAGTTCTTGTGATGGTAACAAAAGAGAGTCACTGCCTACGCGACCTTTTGTATTTAGTTGAACTAGGTGAGCTAAGAATTGAGATTCCAATTGTGATTTCAAACCGTGAAGATCTAAAGCCATTGGTTGAGTCACATGGAGTTAAGTTTAAATACCTACCTGTAAAGGCTGGTTCTAAATTAGATCAAGAAAATGAAGTGTTAGAACTCATTGATGAGTTGAATATAGATTTTGTTGTCTTAGCCCGATACATGCAGATATTGTCAAAGCAATTTTGTGAAAAATTACCTGGAAAGATAATCAATATCCATCACTCATTCTTGCCAGGCTTTAAGGGTGCCAAGCCTTACCACCAGGCACATGATCGTGGCGTAAAGATTATTGGCGCCTCTGCTCACTTTGTCACAAGTGATCTTGATGAGGGTCCAATCATTGAACAAGATGTTGCCCATGTGACACATAT
>WLHC01000016.1 GCA_009702925.1 Actinomycetota bacterium | reverse complement strand
CAACGCAGCAATCGACGATGATTTCGTTGATGCAGAGCAGGCCTAGGAGAAAAAGAAATGCCAACACCAAGTAAAGGTCCTCGTCTGGGTTCAGGCCCATCACATGAGCGACTACTCCTACGCACACTTGCAGAGCAGTTGTTCGAGCATGGCAAGATCACAACAACAGAGGCAAAGGCAAAGCGTTTGCGTCCGTTAGCAGAGAAGTTAATTACTCATGCCAAAAAAGGTGACCTTCCAGCACGTCGCATGGTTATGGCACAGATTTCAAACAAGAGCGTGGTTCACACACTTCTAACTGAAATCGGGCCACGCTTTGCAACACGTGAAGGTGGATATACACGCATTACCAAGGTCGGTCCTCGCAAGGGTGACAATGCACCTATGGCAGTTATCGAACTTTTAACAGAGAAAGATAACTAAGTCTTAAACCTTAGAAAATATTCTCATGACGGAACCCACTCTCTACCCTGAGAGTGGGTTTCTTCGTTTGCGCATTGATCTTGCATACGACGGAACCAACTTCTCCGGGTGGGCGATTCAACCTGAGCGCCGTACGCTTCAAGAAGAGGTTGAAAAAGCGATTGCGATGGTTTCCCAGACAAAGATAGAAAGTATTGTTGCCGGGCGTACTGATGCAGGTGTTCACGCAATTGGGCAGGTTATTCATGTTGATGTTCCCGAATCATTAGATTTGGGGGATCTGGCTTATAAGTTAAATCGAATCCTGGATGCAGATATTCGCATAACAAACGTTAGTGTTGCGCCAGAGGCTTTTCATGCACGCTTTTCTGCACTGCGCAGGCATTACACATACAAGATTCTGGATGAAAACAAAGTAGTTCCACCATTAGATCGCTTTGATGTTGCTTCCTGGTATAGACCTTTGGATATAGATTTGATGAATAAGGCCAGCGCGCTTGTGCTCGGCCATCATGATTTTGCAGCATTTGCAAAGTTTCGTGAGGGTGCCACAACTATTCGCGAACTGCAGCGCTTTGAATGGATAAGGGATGGGCGAGGCTATTTAGTCGCCGATGTTGTTGCCGATGCATTCTGTTACTCGATGGTTCGAAACTTAGTAGGTGCAACCGTTTGTGTTGGTGATGGTCGATTTGCACCTGAATGGATCCAAACTACTTTGATCAATAAAGTTCGAATCTCTGACAGTTTGGTCTTTCCTGCACATGGCTTAACACTTCGACAGGTTGATTACCCCTCAGATTCCGAGCTTTTGGAGCGCGCACAAAAAACAGTGGCTCGCCGAGACCTACTTGATGCAAATTAACGCTCTAAATAGGCCATTTTGACCCCTGAGCCTGTCGCGGGTACCCTTACTCCTCTGCGCTCGTAAGGGCGCCGGAATTAATCAGATAAATAGATAGAAATAGAAGGTAGGCAAGAGCGTGCGTACATACACTCCAAAAGCCGGTGATGCAGTCCGTAATTGGCACATCATCGATGCGCAAGATGTGGTCTTAGGCCGTCTTGCAACTCATGCTGCCGTTCTACTTCGTGGAAAGCACAAGCCAACATTTGCTCCTCACATGGACATGGGTGACTTTGTCGTTGTTATCAACGCTGAAAAAATCGCACTCTCTGGAAACAAGGCAACACAAAAGTGGTCACACCATCACTCAGGTTTTCCAGGTGGTTTAACTTCAACTGTTTACGGTGAGCTCATTGAAAAGCACCCAACACGCGCCGTTGAAAAAGCGATCAAAGGAATGCTTCCAAAGAATCGTCTCGGACGCGACATCGCAGGAAAGTTAAAAGTTTATGCAGGTCCAGAGCATCCTCATGCAGCTCAAGCACCAAAGCCATATGTATTCAATCAAGTTTCACAAATTGTGAAGTAAAGGAAAAGTAAATGTCAGATAACACAGATTTCATCGACAACGAAGAAGCTCCTACTTCATACTCATCTGCGACTCCTGCAGCTGCAACCAACCGTCCAGCGATTAAGGCACCAGGTGGCGGAACAGGTCGTCGTAAAGAAGCAGTTGCACGTGTTCGTCTTGTTCCAGGAACAGGTCGCTGGGTTGTAAATGGCAAAGAGCTTGCTGCATATTTTCCAAATAAAGTTCACCAACAATTAGTTTCAGAACCATTTCGCACAGTAGGTGCTGAAAATCAGTACGATGTTTTTGCTCGCATCAATGGTGGAGGAGTTTCTGGTCAAGCCGGTGCACTTCGTTTAGGTGTTGCACGTTCACTCAATCAAATTGATGAAGAAGCAAATCGCCCAGCATTAAAGAAAGCTGGATTCTTAAAGCGCGATGCACGTGTTATTGAACGCAAGAAGTACGGACTTAAGAAAGCCCGTAAGCGTTCACAATACTCAAAGCGTTAATTCACCTTTCACAAAGGAGCTCCCTTGGCCCTTTTTGGTACAGATGGAATCCGTGGCTTAGCCAATCGGGATTTAACTGCAGAGTTAGCCTTAGATGTTGCTGTTGCAGCTGCCCATATTCTTGTTGAAAGTTCCTCAAATAAAGATCATCAACCCACTGCAATTGTTGGTCAAGATTCCCGTGCATCTGGAGAATTTCTAGAAGCTGCAATTGTTGCCGGTTTAACAAGTGCTGGTGTTAATGTCTATCGAGTTGGAGTACTACCTACTCCAGCAATTGCTCATTTAGTTGCTGAATCAAAAGCAGATCTTGGAATCATGATCTCTGCTTCACATAATGCAATGCCAGATAATGGAATAAAACTATTTGCTCGCGGTGGTGGAAAATTAGATGATGCAATCGAAGCGCGGATTGAAGCGCGCATGGGTGAAGATTGGGAGCGACCAATAGGGCGTAACGTAGGTCGAGTATTTAATGATGAAACTGCAGCGCAGCGATATCTCAAGCACCTTCTTGCATCTGTTGACACACCACTCAAAGGTTTGAAAATCGTGGTTGATTGTGCAAACGGTGCATCATCTTTTGTTGCCCCACAGGCTTATCGCCAAGCTGGAGCAGAGGTTGTTGCAATTTTTAACTCTCCTGATGGCTGGAACATTAATGATGATTGTGGATCGACTCATCTTCATCAACTCAGATCGGCAGTTATAAAAGAGGGAGCCGACCTTGGTGTGGCACATGATGGTGATGCCGATCGTTGTTTGGCAATTGATGCTGCCGGAAATGAAATCGACGGAGATCACATTCTGACAATTTTAGCCAGAAGTTTTAAAGACAGAGGGCTACTAAAGTCAGGGACTGTTGTTGGAACCGTCATGAGTAATTTAGGTTTTATGCACGCAATGAATGATGCACAGATTAATGTTGTGACCACTGCAGTTGGTGATCGCTATGTACTAGAAAACATGATCGAAAATGATTATTCGTTAGGCGGGGAACAATCTGGCCATGTGATTATGCGCAACCTTGCTAATACTGGTGACGGAATTTTAACTGCCTTGCAGTTAATGCAAGAGGTAGTGCGAACAGGAAAAACGCTTCAAGAGTTGAGTTCAACAATGGTTCGTTTTCCACAAGTATTGATAAATGTAAAAAATGTAAACAAGAATAAATTGAACGAATCAAAAGCGATTGCTCAAGCAGTAAAGATCGCTGAGGATCGTTTGGGAGATTCTGGGCGAGTATTACTCCGGGCATCTGGTACCGAACAACTTGTTAGAGTCATGGTCGAAGCTTCCAGTGATAGCCTTGCTCAAGAGGTAGCATCGCAGCTAGCTGATCTGGTTAAGAGTGAACTTTCTTAATAGGCAAGTCACAATAAAGCCAGAGTAAAGTTAAAAGTTAGAAATAGGAGTTCTAAATATGTGCGGAATTGTGGGTTACACAGGACCGCAGTCTGCATCTGTTCCATTGATTGCAGGGCTAAGACGTTTGGAATATCGCGGATACGATTCCGCCGGCATCGCACTCGGTACACAAGGCAAACTTTTTATTGAGAAAAAAGCTGGAAAACTTTCTAACCTTGAAAGCGCACTTGATTCCTCATTGCCCTCTGTGCACTCCGGTATCGGACACACTCGTTGGGCAACACATGGTGGACCAACAGATCAAAACGCACATCCTCATTTAGATAATGAAGGAAAGCTCGCAGTGATTCATAACGGAATCATTGAAAACTACACAGAGCTTCGCATTACCTTAGAAGCAAAGGGTCATAAGTTTTCATCCCAAACCGATACAGAATCAGTAGCTCATTTACTTAGCGACTTACGCAAAGAACATAAAGGTGATCTCACAAAGGCTATGCGTGATGCCGTAAAGGTCCTTCGCGGTTCATTTACGCTTCTTGCAATGCATGCAGATAAACCCGATGAAATTGTTGGTGTTCGACGTAACTCACCTTTAGTTGTTGGAGTTGGTAAAGGTGAAAACTTCATGGCATCAGATGTTTCCGCCTTTATCGAATACACAAAACAAGCAATCGAACTAGGTCAAGATGAAGTTGTGACTATGGATGCGACATCAGTTGTGATTACAGATCTTGATGGAAAAACGATCAAGCCTAAAACCTATGAAATCTCCTGGGATGCAACGGCTGCAGAAAAGGGTGGCTTTGCTCACTTTATGCTTAAGGAAATTTTTGAACAACCAAAAGCAGTTGCAGATACTTTAATTGGACGACTAAGCGATAACAATCAAATACTCCTTGATGAGCTTCATATGAGTAAAAAAGAAATACAGTCACTTAAGAAAATTACTGTTATAGCCTGCGGAACTGCCTACCATGCTGGTCTAGTTGCAAAGTATGCGATCGAAAAATGGGCAAAGATTCCAGTAGAAGTAGAGATAGCAAGTGAATTTAGATATCGAGACCCAATTATTGATTCATCTACTCTAGTTATCGCCATTTCTCAATCAGGTGAAACCATGGACACTTTAATGGCTGTGCGCCATGCCAAAAGCGCCGGCGCAAGAGTTCTTTCTATTTGTAATACAAATAGTTCAACTATTCCCCGGGAATCTGATGCAGTGTTATATACCCATGCTGGACCAGAGATTGCAGTGGCCTCAACTAAAGCATTGCTGACCCAGATTATTGCGGTTTACTTAATAGGTTTGCATTTAGCCCAAGCAAACGGTTCGCTATCAGATCAGCAGGTCCACGATATTTATAGTGAGCTTCTTGAACTTCCCGGAAAAATTGAACAGATTTTAGAAACAGTTGAACCATTAAGGGAATTAACTCGTAAGTTCGCCAAAAACGATACCGTTCTTTTTCTCGGCAGAAATATTGGTTATCCAGTTGCACTAGAGGGCGCACTTAAACTAAAAGAGTTGGCTTACATTCATGCTGAAGGATTTGCCGGTGGTGAACTCAAACATGGACCTATTGCTCTGATAGATCAAGGAACTCCAGTCATTGCAATTTTGCCTGCAGGCAAAGAGCACGCTTTAGATGAAAAAATGCTCAGCAATATTCAAGAAGTCAAAGCACGCGGAGCACGAGTGATAGTTATTGCAGAAGAAGGTGCAGTAGTTGAAGGCGCAGAGCATGTGATCACGATACCGACAGCTCGGCCAATTTTTCAGCCAATACTCGCAACTGTTCCTTTACAGGTTTTTGCATATGAAATAGCAGTAGCGCGAGGCAATGATGTCGATCAACCAAGAAATCTGGCAAAGTCCGTAACGGTTGAATAATGTTAGTTAAAGCAGCAATTAGAAGAAAACAAATGTTCCGCGCTTTTCGTTGGTCATTGCTTCTGCTTTTTGGTTTTTTACTGGTCACCCATCAAGTCATAATTAATGGGCCTCTCGTTTCCTACGATGAAAAGATCAATAACCAACCTCAACCAGAGTTCGAAGGTGTGCAAGGATTTGTTCTTCGGCGCCTTGATGATCTTGGACTCCGTGGGCTAACGGCAACAGTACTTTTAATTGCAGCAGCTTTCATCGCCTATAAGTTCAAAACGTGGCGCCCTCTTAATTTAGCTTTTCTTTCTGTTGTACTACTTAATTTAGTTGTTGGAGCATTTAAATTGATGTTAGGCCGCACAAAGCCTCGTGATGGCTTTGACCTTCTTCATGCAGGAGGAATGTCTTTTCCTAGCGGCCATGCATCTAATGCGGTTCTTTCTTGGGGGATTCTGGCCTACATCATTTATCGCTATGCAAAAGTGGATAGATATCAAGGAAGGCTTGCAACTGCCGGTGTTGTAACAATTAGTCTGACAGTCTGCTTAGTTTCACTGATTCGTCGCACCCACTGGTTTAGTGACTTACTTGGCGGGTTGTTTATCGGTAGCGCACTTTTGGTGGCAGTAATTGCTATAGATAGGTATGTTCCTTCGAAAAGTCAGTTGCACTAGAGTTCATCCATGTTTGAAAACCGCGCAGAAGCACGGATTGATCTTTCACGTTTAAGTGAAAACATCAAACTCTTAAAAAAGACGAGCAAAACCAAATTATTGGCTGTTGTTAAAGCTGATGCTTATGGACATGGATTAGTTGATGTAGCAAAAGCCGCAGAAACTGCGGGAGCAGATTGGCTTGGAGTTGCACTGCTAGAAGAAGCGATCACTTTGCGAAAAAACGGCGTTAGATCGCCAGTTTTGGCTTGGCTAGTACCACCGGGATCGGATTTTCAATCTGCTGTAGATCTTGATATTGATATTGCTATTGCAGATATCAGAACATTTAGTGAAGTCTCACGATTAGCAAGCAAGCCAAGAATTCATATCGAAGTCGATACTGGAATGAGTCGGGGCGGTTTTCTAGATGAGTGGGAAGAATTCCTGAAATCTGATTTTTCAAAGGTAGATATTGTAGGAATTTTTTCGCACTTTGCCCGAGCCGATGAGCCCTTAGAAAAACAAAATACCGATCAATTAAATCAATTTAAAAAAATGGTTAGCCAACTTGAGTCAGTAGGCGTCAAACCAATGTTCAAGCACTTATCAAATTCTGCTGCGACATTAGTGAATCCAGATGCAAAATTCGATTTTGTACGAACTGGAATTGCAATGTATGGCCTATCACCTGATGTCAAAACACTTGGCGATAGCAACGAACTCTCACTCAAACCCGTTATGCAATTGCGGGCAAAACTGCATTTAGTGAAAAACGTGCCGGTTGGATCTGAAGTTGGTTATGGCGCACTACATGTAACTAAGAATGCAACGAAACTGGGAGTAGTAGCTATTGGTTATGCAGATGGCATTCCCCGAATCGCACTGAACGCCGGAGTATTTGTAAATGGGCGAAAAGCTCCAATTATTGGTCGAGTCTCGATGGATCAATTTGTCGTTGATTTAGGTTCGGACTCTTTAGCTAAATCTGGGGATTGGGTGATTATTTTTGGTGATGGATCTCGTGGGGAGTACACAGCAGATGACTGGGGAGCTGCTTCTTCGAGCATAAATTACGAGATAGTTACACGAATTGGCCCTCGTGTGCCTAGAATCTACGCACCTCATGTCTACTAACTCACCGATCTTGCATGCCAAGGGAGTCTCAATCTCCTTCGGTGGTCTGCGCGCACTTAACGATGTGCACTTGCAGTTAAACCACGGTGAAGTTGTAGGAGTTATTGGCCCAAACGGTGCGGGAAAGACAACTCTCTTTAATGCAATATGTGGCTTGGTAGAACCTGATGCAGGCTCACTCGAACTTGATGGCCAAAAGCGCGATTGGCCCAAGCCATATGAATTAGTTGATTTAGGAATTTCAAGGACGTTACAAGGTGTCGGATTGTTTCCTGAGCTGACAGTTCTAGAAAACGTGATGATGGGCGCACAGAAATTTGCAAAGACTGGACTGTTATCTGCAGCTTTTGGATTTGATGTTCGCGACGAAGCTCAACTGCGTAATCGATCTGTGACCGCTTTAGAGAAAGTCTTTGGAACAACGTTAATGCACCGTCGGGCAGATACGCTGTCTTATCCAGACACCAAACGTGTAGCGATCGCGAGAGCATTAGTCTCTGAGCCAAAAGTATTAATGCTCGATGAACCAGCCGGCGGACTAGGTCCTCGAGATATCGAATGGATGAATAACCTCATTCGCAATCTAACCTCAACAATGTCTATATTGATCGTAGAACACCATATGGATGTAGTTATGTCCGTATGTGATCGAATCTATGTTTTAAATTTTGGTGAGGTAATCTCCAGCGGAACTCCAGATTTTGTTCGCCGTGATCCTGGCGTAATTGCTGCATATCTTGGAACCGGTGCTTCATGAGTCTGGTAGTTAGAAATTTAAGTGTCGATCACGGCGCCATTCGTGCAATAAACAATCTGTCTTTTATTGTTGAAAAAAGAAGGTTGACTGCAGTCATTGGAGCAAATGGTGCTGGAAAATCTACATTGCTTCGAACTTTATCGGGACTAATCCCAGCAAGTGAAGGAAAAGCAAGCTGGGGTGAGCACAATTTGCTTAAGGGAAAAGCAGAGCTACATGTGCGAAACGGTGTTAGTCATGTCTCTGAAGGTAAGTCAGTAATTCCAGAGTTAACAGTTGAAGAGAATTTAGATCTTGGTGCACTATGGCGCAAAAATAAAAAAGAAGCAGATGCAACTAAGAAATATGTCCTTGAATTGTTCCCACGACTTGGGGAGCGTCTCAAGCAACGCGGTGACACATTATCTGGTGGCGAAAGACAAATGCTTGCAATAGGACGAGCGTTAATGTCTAAGCCACAACTTTTATTACTAGATGAGCCTTCACTTGGTTTAGCTCCATTGGTTGTAGAACAGATTTTTCAAACAATTCGAGATATCGCCAACACCTCTGATCTAACTGTTTTACTTGTAGAACAAAACGCGATGGGCGCACTTAAGATTGCCGATATTGGAGTGG
This sequence comes from Actinomycetota bacterium, assembly GCA_009702925.1. Lineage (GTDB taxonomy): Bacteria > Actinomycetota > Actinomycetes > Nanopelagicales > Nanopelagicaceae > Planktophila. The sequence continues at coordinate 7,975 of WLHC01000016.1, read as the reverse complement.
TGTTAAATCTTGGGAACATCGTTGCAATAGGACCTTCTGCCGATCTCATTGCCGATCCAGCAATTCGTGCTGCTTATTTGGGTTACTAAGGAGAGCACATGGAGAAATTGATTTCGGCATCTCTGATCGGCTTAAGCCAAGGTGCAATTTTTGCTCTCATGGCACTTGCACTAGTTCTCGTTTTTAGATCAACACGTGTTGTTAATTTTGCCCAAGCCGGTCAAGCGATGGTTTCAACATACATCGGTTGGGAAGTTGTTACTCGCACCGACAATTACTGGATTGCTTTACCTGCTGCCGCTCTGGCGGGCGCACTTTTGGCGGCCATTATCGAAACGTTTCTAATGCGTCCGCTTGCAAAGAGAGCCTCGCACGGAGCAATTGCACCTGTTGCAAGCATTATCGCAAGTCTTGGAGTCTTAGGTGTTTTACATAGCGGCGCAGCAATGATTTGGACGACTGAACAAAAACTATTTCAATCACCGGTATCAGTCAACGGAATAGAGATAGGTTCGACTGTTTATCCATTTTCTCAAGCAGATATGTTGATTATTTCAACTGTAATTATTGTGATGTTAATTTTTGCGTTTTTCTTTCAACGGACCTCACTTGGACTTTCTTTACGTGCAGCAGCTTTTCAACCAGAGATTTCGCGACTTGCAGGAGTAAGAGTGGACAGAGTGCGAACTATTGGCTGGGCGTTATCAGGAGCGGCAGGTGCAATTGTTGGCGTGCTGGTTACTCCAGGCAGTTACCTAAGTCCGTTTTCGCTAGATATTTTGTTGGTCTATGGTTTCGTTGCAGCTGTGATTGGTGGTTTGGAATCCCCTCAAGGCGCAGCACTCGGAGGATTGATTCTGGGTATGTCACTTTCCTTTACATCTATTTATGTCAGCAGCGGACTAACATTTATTGTGCCATTCGTTGTTCTTCTATTAATCCTAATTGTTAAGCCAAAAGGTATTTTCGGCGGAGGGAATTCTCGAAATGCATAGCACTCATCGCCGTCGTCTGATTCTCTTTATCATTGTGGGCGCAGTACTCTTCTATTTTTCAAGCAGGGTTGGAATTTTACGTTTGTATCAAGGTTCAACAGTCTCAATGTATGTAATTGCAATTGGCTCCATTATTTTGCTCACTGGTTATTCAGGTCAGATTTCACTGGGTAATGGAGCCTTTATGGCGATCGGCGCATATGTTGCAGTGCTGTCACAGTTGTATCTAAACCTTCCATTCTTTCTAACTTTTTTTGTTGCAGTTCTCGGTGCGGCACTTGCAGGATTAGTTCTAGGAATTGCCGCAGCAAGACTTACCGGTCCCTATCTTGCCGGTGCAACCTTGGCACTTGCAGTTGCGCTCCCATCTATTGCAAATTTATTTCCTGCCCTTGGTGGAGAACAAGGCCTGGGTTATGATTCCGGAAATGCACCGGCATTATTTGGTGAAGTTGCGCGATTCAAATGGCTATTTTGGATCTCTAGCCTTGCTGCATTGATTACTTGTTTAATTTTGCAAAACATTTTAAAGAGTAGATATGGTCGTGTCTGGAAATCAATTAGATCAAATTCCGTTGCGGCAGAATTAACGGGAGTAAATGCACCTAGATCAAAGGTTCTAGCGTTCATACTTTCGGCGGGAATTGCCGGATTAGCAGGGGCGGTCCTGACCATGAGTTTAGGAACGGTTTCTCCCAGCGCTTTCCCACTTTCTCTCTCATTTGCCCTCATTACCGGAGCGGTTATCGCGGGAATTAGCTCTCTACTACCGGGTAGCCTCGTCGGGGCTGTAGTTTTGGTCGGGATGTCCCAACTAGTCGGAACGCTCACCACGCGCTTTGAAATAGGTGATGTTTTAGCCCAAAATCTGAAAGAGTTGATAGTCAGCGCACTATTGATCCTGGCAGTCGTCTTTACACCCAATGGTCCAGGTGAGAAGATTCGAGAAATGCGTGACCATCGAAGACACCATTCACATGGTGGGCATCGATAAAGGCTCTACATGCAGTACCTAACTCGGAAGGAAAAACAATGATGCGATTGAATCGCAGCAAGAATGCTCTAACCCTTACCGCCCTAGCGGCAACTGTTGCCATGGTGGCAACTGTGGTTCCAGCTCAAGCAAGCACAGACAAAGTTGGCGTCACCAGCAATTTGATCAAGCTGGGTATTTCACAACCAACGGATGGTCCAGCATCTGCTGGTTACAACAAAGTAGCTCCAGCTATGAAGGCATATTTTGACTACATAAATGCCAACGGCGGAGTAAATGGTCGAAAGATTGAATTGAAGATCGAAAACGACGGCTACTTGGTTCAAAACGCAGTGAATAAATCCATTTCGTTAGTTGATGATGGAATATTTGCATTTGTTGGGTCGTTAGGTACAGCAAACAATCTCAACGTTGCTACCGCATTGGATCTCAAGAACACGAAAATCCCATCACTTTTTGTTAACACGGGTTATTCAGGTTTTGCAGTCAAGAAGGATCATCCTTCGATTTTCTCACTTTTCCCTTCATACTATATGGAGACAAAAATTATTGGTGAGTACATTAAGAAAAACTTCCCGAATAAAAAAGTTGGAATCATCTACCAGGCAGATGACTTTGGTGATGATGGACTAGCTGGCTTGAAGCAAGCAGGAATTACATTAGTAAAAGAAGTTCCTTACGCATCGCTTTCACAAGCAGATCCACGATCTGGTCCAGCTTGGATCACACAACTTAATTCAGCTGGTGTGGAAGTAGCAATTATGTTTGGTGTTACATCTGCAACTGCGGCCGCACTAGGTGCAGCTGCAAGAGCACGGTATGCGCCACAGTGGATTCTTGGATCAGTTGGTTCAGACGTAACTACATTAAATACATTGGGAATAACCAATAACATTCTTAATGGAGCGATTACTGGTTCATTTTTGCCAGCAACTACTGATACCGCCGACTCATACATCAAGCTATTCAGGGATGTAAATACACAGTACAACCCAGGAGTTGCTTTTGATAGCAATGTTCTTGCAGGAATGAATACAGCATTGGTTACAGCTGCAGCAATAAAGGCAGCAGGACCAAATCTGACTCGTTCAGGCTTGATTAGAACAATTGAAACAAAGGGTAAGAGCTTCCTAAGTGCTTCACTTACTCCACCAACATATTCAACTACTTCACATGCAGGATATGCCGGCTTCTGGCTAGGTACCTTTAATTCAAGTGGAGTGCTAGTTCCAGAAACCGGTAAGTACAAGGTCTACACGACAGATTCTGCAAAGGGTAAAGTCGTAGCGAGTACTTATAAGCGTCCAGCAGTATCAGGGAAAGGATTATTTAAGTAATGTCTACATTTACTAAAAATCAAAGAAACCTAGTTTCTGTTTTATTGTCTGCCGCTCTGATTTCACTTTCAGTCGTAGCAGCACCAGCACAGGCAGCAGCAACGGGTCCACTTTGTGGTCCTAGCACCAATGCCGTTGTTTCATGTGGTGGTACTACATCTGATGGCGCTAAGTATGCGATGCAGGTTCCTGATAATTTCAACGGAACAGTATTCCTATACTCACATGGATACACATATGCAATTGATATCCCTGGTATGTACACCATGGCTTCAGTTCTCAACAATCCAGTGCCAGGTCCAATTGGACCGCTAGCACCGACAAAAGTTGACATGATGACAATTAATTCACTTCTAGCTTCTGGCTATGCAGTGGTTGGATCAACTTTCCCTGTCCTTGGTTGGAACGTCAAAGAGGCGATCGCAACTAACGTTGAGTTGATTGGAATTTTCAAGAAGAAGTTCACAGATACCAAGAAGGTAATTGCTTGGGGAGAATCTCTTGGAGCATTCATCACACAGGCGCTAGCTGAAAAGTATCCAAAACTAATTGATGGAGCAGGTCTGATGTGCCCAGCACTTGGAAATGTTGCAGCTACGGTTACAACAGGTGGTGACTTCCTTTGGGGCCTAAAGACCATGTTTGCACCAACACTTACTGGGCGAAACTATGCTGCCGGTGAAGCCGGTTTGAGGCAGGTTTACGCCGATTTACAAATCCTCACATCACTAGGAGATGCTCTTAAGACATCAATTGGTACTGAGCTTGTTACAAATACTCCCTCATGGCCAGCAGGTGCTCCTGGAGCATTGGCATTGGGAGCAGTTCCAGTTCGCTCCGTTGTCTTGTACCTCGGACTTATGTCAGGTATCCCAACTAGAAGTGCACATTTAGATGGCATTTCTGGTCCAGGTGCTGCTGGTTCGACTACAGCATTTGGCTTTGCAACCATGGGAAGTCCAGCACTTGCAGTTCTGCAAAACGGCTTTGATGCCGCAGGACTTGCAGTTTTGGCTACCTATGACTTAGAAAAGCAAAGCGGTGGAGCGTTCTTTGATAACACAACGACAGATTATGCAAAGCGCATAACTGTTGAAAAATCTATTTACAATACGCCTCTCAGTGGTGCAACTGCGATTGCGGGAATTGGTGCTTACTTAGCCAATCCAGCCGTTGCTCGTTGGGCTGCAACACCTGCAGCAGCTGCAAAGTTTGCTACCCAAATCAAGCACACAGGAAAGTTAAGTGATCCAACAGTTGTACTTGCTGCAACTGAGGACCCAGTAACTTCTGAAGGAAATACTCAATGGCTCATTAATCAACAAAAGACTGCAGCAGCAAAAGCCAAACTGCTAGTTCTTTGGAATAAGCCAGCTGATCAATACACCAAGTTCACTGCAGCGGGCCAACCTGATACTTCAGGGCCAAAAGCAAATGGAACAGGTCATTGCAACTTCACAGCAGATCAATACCTTGCGGTTGCATACATGTTGGCAGATGCTGTTGAAAACAATGGCAAGCTAGATACCGGGGTCGTTCGATCTTGGGCAGTCAGCAGTGCAGAGGGACTTTCAATTACTCCTCGCACAGGCAGAATGCAAAAGTACTACCAAAAGTAAGTAATTACTTGTAAACAATTACAAGTAAAGAAGGGCCCTCGAGAAATCGGGGGCCCTTCTTGTATTACCCTTGAACAATGCATCATGTGGAATCTCCAGAAGAAATGTTTGATCTGGGCAAAAAGATTGGTTCCCAGTGCAAACCAGGAGATCAAATCTTATTGACAGGTCCATTAGGTGCTGGGAAAACTCTGCTTGCTCAAGGTATTGGTGCGGCCCTTGGTATCGATGAGATAACGTCACCAACATTTGTGATTGCCCGTAAGCACGACGGACAAGTTCCTATGGTCCACGTTGATCTCTATCGCTTACTAGATAGCACTAATCCATTAGCTGCTATTGAGGATTTAGATCTAGAAACGGATGCAGATAAATCGGTAACTATTATTGAATGGGCATCACCTGAGTATTCAACTCTTCAAGCCGATCGATTAGAGATAACTATTGATCGAACCACTGATATTCGACAGGTCAGCATTGTGCCCATAGGCCCACGCTGGAAGAACTTCGCAGTATGACAATTTCACTAGCAATAGATACAGCCACATCTAGAACAATTGTGGGGATAGTCAACAACGGTAAAGTTGAATTTGAGCAATTTCATGAAGGTGCAACCGATCACGGTAAAGCAATCTCAGAGTTAGTTGCCAAGGCATTAAAGGCAACAGCAATTCCTGATCAAGTTGTCATTGGAATGGGCCCTGGTCCATTTACTGGTCTTCGAGTTGGAATTACCTTTGCTCAATCATTTGCTCTGGCACGATCTATTCCCTGGGTCGGAGTTTGCTCATTAGATGCGATTCGAATTGATTCCACAACTAATAATTTGAAGGCAGATGAGTACACCGTGGCAACAGATGCTCGCCGCAAGCAAATGTATTGGGCCAGTTATAAGGCCGGTGTGCGCATCAAAGGCCCAGATGTTGATAAACCTGAAGAAATTGATGAATTTATTACAAATGTCTTTCCAGATGTTAGAAAATTAGTTGAACTTAGTTCCATGCAAAATGTAAGGGAACCAATTTATCTTCATAGCCCTGATGCTATTCCAACAGCGGAGCGAACATGATCACCTATCGCCAGCCAATGGCCCTAGATATTCCAACACTGGTAGTACTAGATAAAGAGTACTTTCCATACTCTCCTTGGAGCGTGGCACAATTCAAAGAAGAGTTTGCAGGTATTCCAGCAACGAGATTTTTTGAAGTAGCCATTAGCGATAATCAGATTGTCGGTTATGCAGGAGTGTTTGCACCAGGTGACGGGGCAGTTGCCGATATTTTAACGGTTACTGTAATCAATGGTTTTAGGCGTCAGGGGATTGCAAAAAAGATGATCTCTGACATTGAAAGCTACTGCCAAATAAAAGGCTCTTGCGCAATCATGCTAGAAGTTGCCACAGAAAACACCGGTGCGATATCTCTCTACGAGAATTTAGGTTATTCGCATGTTTCTACTCGTAGCAATTATTACGGTAGCGGCAAAGATGCTCTAGTAATGCAAAAGGAGTTCATCTAATGCAGCCTTTAGTTTTAGGAATAGAAACTTCATGTGATGAAACTGCCATTGGAATTGTCCGTGGGCGAACCTTGCTAGCAAATGAAATTGCCTCAAGTGTTGATGAACATGCGCGCTTCGGTGGAGTAGTTCCAGAGATTGCAGCTAGAGCGCACCTAGAGGCAATGCTTCCAAGTATCGAGCGAGCAGTTAAAACAGCCAATATCTCTCTTCGAGATATTGATGCCGTTGCAGTTACTGCTGGGCCAGGTTTAATTGGTGCGCTGTTAGTTGGTGTTGCATCTGCAAGTGGATTGGCACAAGGTCTGGGAAGGCCACTCTATGGAGTAAATCACTTGGCATCGCATATAAGTGTTGATTGCTTAACTCATTCAGATCCCTTAGAGCCGGTGATTGCACTTTTAGTAAGTGGTGGACATTCCTCGCTGCTACAAGTTGATGATATAACTAGTTCAATTACCAAATTGGGTGCAACTATGGATGATGCTGCAGGGGAGGCGTTCGATAAAATTGCTCGCATCATGGGAGTTGGTTTTCCAGGTGGACCAGCAATAGATTTACTAGCCAAAACCGGTAGTGCAACTGCTATTGATTTTCCTAGAGGGCTAACGACTTCAAATGATTGGCAAAGTAGGCCTTTTGATTTTTCATTTTCAGGATTAAAAACCGCTGTTGCGCGATACTTAGAATCAACTCCAGACTATGCCAAGGGCGATGTTGCTGCATCATTTCAAGAAGCAGTTGTTGATGTTTTACTTCTCAAAGCGCTAGCTGCATGTAAACAAACAGGGATTAATTCACTGGTAATTGCTGGAGGCGTTGCTGCCAATTCCAGATTACGTCATCTGGCAGAGCAACGTTGCGAAAAGGTTGGAATCCAACTTCGCATACCTGCCCCTGCTCTTTGCACCGATAACGGTGCAATGGTTGCAGCCCTTGGTTCGCTTTTAGTTAGCGCAGGTCGAGCCCCAGCTGCCCATGCATTTGATGCCGATTCATCTCTTCCTGTCACCAGCATCAATCTGCGCTAAAGCCAGAGCTTCCCCCCAAAAACCTGACCAGCCGATCCAGCCAATCAGGCGGAGAGGTCTCCCAGCCCAATCCGGATTCTCAATTTGTGTCGGGCTTTAACCCCGCCTAGAGTTGGCTTTAGCACTCTCGACCCGAGTCTGCTAACTCGAAAGTCGAATGAGGGAACCTCGAATCTGCGGACTCTTTGGTCCATGGATTCAAGAATTCATAATTGAAAGAACTAGAGAAGGAGTCACCAAATGGCAATCAAGCCACTAGAAGATCGCATTGTGATTAAGGCAAATGAAGCAGAGACCACAACTGCATCAGGACTTGTTATTCCAGATACAGCAAAAGAAAAGCCACAAGAGGGAACTGTAATTGCAGTAGGCCCAGGTCGCTTTGATGATGGTGTGCGCGTACCAATGGATGTCAAAGTTGGAGATGTAATTCTTTATAGCAAGTACGGCGGAACTGAAATTAAGCACGGCGGAGACGAAT
>WLHC01000015.1 GCA_009702925.1 Actinomycetota bacterium | reverse complement strand
CTCTAGTGATTCTGGAAACTACTTGCTCAACATCTGCTTCGGCGCGAAGAAGTTCGCGTTTTACATCACTTAACTCTGTTTCAGCAGCGATTCGAAGATCCCGTGCGTTATTGAATTTAGTGGTTGTATTAGTTATTTCTAATAGCTCAGGAAGTGTTGATGCCTTATGTCGCAGTAAACTCGTCTGCTGATCAAATCTTGCAACATCTAAAATTGAGCGTTGGTCGTTGGGAGTGGCCTTCATGCTCATAAACCCCCACTGCGACTAGATTGTTAAAAGACAGTTTAGGTTAGGGCTGAGTTAAAACCAAAAGTGAGAACCAGATTCTGTCTTTAATTGAGGGAATGACTCTAGTTTGGGGCCTAGAAAGGGGTTTAGGCGAATAGTCATTGTTTAGAGGATTAATTTAATTTAGGCTCCATCCATGCGCAAGAAGTTAATTGCATTTATCTCAACGCTCTCGTTGTGTTTTTGTCTCCCAACGATGCCAGCGAAGGCAATAGAGAATGGCACCGATGATCTAAATAACGCTCTAGTTGTTCAGATTCAACTCAATTTCTCAAATTACACCACTTCTTGCAGCGGTGCATTACTTGCTCCGAAAATTGTTGTCACAGCAGATCACTGTATAAAACTTGTTGGAGAGAGCAATAAGAATAATGTTATCCAGAGTGCCAAAGTTGCTCCTGCCGGCACTGCACGTGATGGCAATCTCACTTCATATGTAAACGTTACTGATTTTTTTCTTACCCCTAGAGAAGGCAAAAATGGTGCAGCTTTTTTAGTTCTTCAATCTGCGCTAGATTTTAAATTTCCAGTTAGAATTGCATCAGCTGCAGATATTGATGATCTTCAAACAAAAAAGTTACCTATCAAGTTTGCTGGCTATGGGATTACGGACAAAAATCAAATCGTGTACAAAGCTTTTCCCCAGATTGCCGATGGGGAACTCTTTAGCAATCTTGAAAACTCACATATTCATTTTAGATCTAATCCGGCAGCACCCTGTGGCGGAGACTCAGGCGGTCCAGTTTACCAACAGCTAGATTCTGAAGTTTTACTGATAGGTGTTATCCAAGGTCCCTGGTACACAAGGGCAAACATGTACTGTTCGACCGAAACTTTAATTCCAGGAGGGGTACAGCAGAATAAAGCTTATGCATACAGCGTCTACATTCCTCTATACACATCTGATGCGGTTTCAGATTTAAAGTTAGCTACGGATAAAGTGAGCTCTGCTCGGGTTCTATCAAATCCAAATAAAGATGAACTTGACTACAAATCGGTACAATTGAAACACCAAAAGTTACTAAGTCGATTTGATTTTCTGAAGCGAAGGTATGTAAATAACTACATTGTTCTAGCCATGGAAAAAAAGGCACGCTATTTACCATTTAGTCCTTTAGGAGATTATTCAAAATTTATCGCCGAAATTGAGAGCTTTAATAAGAAGATTGATTCATCTTTAAGAATTTGGGATCGACGGTTTATCACTAAAATTGAATGTGTTTTGGGAGACAAAACGAAGATAGTCACTTCTAAGAGTCCTAAATGTCCAAAAGGGTACAAGATAAAATGAACAAGAGACTTACTACATTCTTATCTGTTCTGGCTGTACTGGTTTTGCTCCCCCTGTCTCCATCAAATGCTGCCTCTCAAACAGGTGGGATTTGTTCCAAAGCTGGAAAAACAAAAGTAATTTCAGGAAAGACTTTTAAGTGCATTAAGTCTGGAAAGAAACTATCGTGGATACTCACTCCCTCTATTTCAAAGGTAACTCCCGAAGCACCAAAAATCGTTGAGACTTGGTGGCGGGCAATGCTGGATAGTAGAAGCTTCAGCCAGGTACCAACAGTTATTCAAAGCATAGACATCAAATCTGCGCCAAATGTTCCTAAATCTGAGACTGACAAAATCGCAGCACATTTTAATGACACTTTAATTTATTGGTCTCAATTTGTAGTTAATCCACAGCCTCTCTACACGACCATTGTCAGTGAGAAAGATTATGAGTGGTACATGAAACGATGGCAAGAATTAGGAAGTGATAACACCGGGCAATATTGGTGGGATAAGACTGGAAATGGTGAAGGTGGCGCAGTTGGATGGAATAACTCAGGTCAAATAAATATGTACTTTAAAGTTTTAACAACAAGACCTTCAACTCTGGCAACACGAGAGCACGTCTTTCACGAGGTTACTCATTTCTTCCAAGCCACGGCTCTTAAGGATGAAGTAAACAATACGCCTTGCTGGTTTGGGGAGGGGCAGGCACAGTTTATTCAATCTGCACATGCTGATAAATCTGAGACTGTAGCAAAGTCAATAGCGATTCAGAATCGAAAATGGGCCATAAGCGCTGTCAACAAATATATAGGTACTACAAATTCTGTAGATGGGCTATTCAATGCGCTCACGAATATTAGTAGAGGTGATGTTCTATGTAATCGAACTGAGCCATTATTGGGCTACACATTGGGTCAATTAGTGAATGAAAAACTTGTTGCAGATTTCACTTGGATTAAGGTCATAGATTTTATGAAGAAATCCCCCGAAAACGGTTGGCAGGCTTCTTTCAATTCAACTTTTGGAATTTCAGCAGAGGATTGGTACAAAAAAGATTTGATCCCCTACTTGATTGCTGAACTAAAAATCTAAACCATTATTTGGAACACTTTACCTTTACGTGGGCGGTGAGGGTTTCGAACCCCCGACATTCTCGGTGTAAACGAGACGCTCTACCACTGAGCTAACCACCCGGTATTGCAGGATCGAATCTTAACTTACGAGCCCGCATACTACTAAATTGCGCTTATAAAGATGCGATTGCAGCCTTGTAATCAGAGTTCTCGCGGGCAGCCCAACCATTCTTTACTTCCCATCGCAAAACTCCTGCTTTGTCGATTAGAAAACTTCCGCGAAGTGCGCAACCTTTAGTTTCATCAAAAACTCCATAAGATTTTGCAACTGCGCCATGTGGCCAAAAATCTGAAAGAACAGGGAACTGATATCCCTCTTTCTCAGCAAACAAGCGTTGTGCGAAAGGTGTATCACAAGAAATTGCGATCACCTGCACAACATCATTTTGAAATGCTGAAAGATCATCACGGATTGCACAAAGCTCACCGGTGCAAGTTCCAGTGAATGAAAAGGGATAGAACATTAGCAAAACATTCTTCTGGCCCTTAAAAGATGAGAGATTTATTTTCTCTCCATGTTGATTTGCAAGTTCGAAATCAGGTGCTGCTTGTCCAATTGATAATGTCATTGGGCAAACTTACCGCTTAACTGACTTACGTGCCACTAGCCGTGTTGCAGTCCAATCTTTTGCGAGCGCAATTGTTGATGTTTGACTCAGACCAGCCACGGGGGCGGCATCTTGAATATCACTCGGCTCCACATGCCCCTTGCGACCCACTTTTGGTGTCATTATCCAGATGGAACCGCTATCGGCGAGATAAGTGATTGCATCCATAAGTTCATCAACTAAATCACCGTCACCATCTCTCCACCAAATAATCACCGCATCTACAACATCTGTTGTGGAGTTCTCGATAAAATCTGTCTCCGTAATTGAACCGATTTCGTCTCGGAGTATGGCATCGCAATCACTATCGAAGCCGACCTCTAGTACGAGGTCGCCTTTTGCTAATCCCATCCGCGTTGGCACAGGATAAGTCCACACAATCGGCCCAAGATGCGCAAGAGGTAAATTGGCCCAATTTTTGGCCCTTTCAATTTCCACTTACAGGCCATAACACGCGAGAATAGGCACATGAGCGAAAACTTCGAGGCGCCGGATCTAAACATCGATCAACTGGTCGATACCGATCCCTCTGAGTCTGCCGAATGGCGTGCATCCTTTGATGCCGCATTAAAGGCTGCCGGGCCAGTGCGTGCTCGTTACTTGATGCTTAATCTTTTGCAACATGCACGTGAACAAAATGTTGGAATATCAGCTCTAAGAGCCACTGACTACATCAATACTATTTCCCCAGAGCATGAAGCACCTTTCCCAGGTGATGAAGATTTAGAACGCAAGATTCGCCGAATAAATCGCTGGAACGCTGCAATGTTGGTTCACCGAGCACAACGTCCAGGAGTTGGTGTGGGTGGACATATTTCAACGTATGCATCTTCTGCTGCATTGTATGAAGTTGGATTTAACCATTTTTTCCGCGGACAAGATCATGCTGGTGGTGGAGATCAAATTTTCTTCCAGGGACATGCAAGCCCAGGTATGTATGCACGAGCATTTCTTGAAGGTCGACTTACTGAAAACCAACTAGATGGTTTCCGCCAAGAACTTTCACATCCAGGCGGTGGACTCTCTTCTTATCCGCATCCTCGATTAATGCCAGAGTTTTGGCAGTTCCCAACTGTTTCAATGGGAATTGGTCCACTCAATGCAATTTATCAGGCACGCTATAACCGCTATTTACATAATCGTGGAATTAAAGATACAAGCGATCAGAATGTTTGGGCATTTCTAGGTGATGGCGAAGTAGATGAAGTTGATACGTTAGGTGCAATTGGTCTTGCGACTCGAGAAAAATTGGACAACTTAACATTTGTTGTTAACTGCAATTTGCAACGCCTTGATGGACCAGTACGAGGCAATGGAAAAATCATTCAAGAGCTTGAAGCAATTTTTGGTGGCGCCGGGTGGAATGTCATTAAAGTTGTTTGGGGCCGCGGTTGGGATCCACTCCTTGCAAAAGATCGCGAAGGCGCTCTAGTTAAAGTTATGAACGAAACTCTCGATGGTGACTATCAAACATTTAAAGCTGAATCAGGTAAGTATGTGCGTGATAATTTCTTTGGGCGTGATCCCCGAGCAGCAGCTTTGGTAGCGGACTGGAGCGATGATCAGATTTGGAACCTAAAACGCGGTGGCCATGACTATCGAAAACTATTTGCCGCATATACGGCTGCAACACAAAAGAATGGCCGGCCAACAGTTATTTTGGCAAAGACTGTTAAGGGTTGGACACTTGGTTCTCACTTTGAAGGTCGCAACTCCACTCATCAAATGAAAAAGATGACTCTAGAAGATATTCAAATGTTTAGAGATACCTTGCATCTAGATATTCCAGATTCAAAGTTGGATAAATACTTACCACCGTATTACTTGCCTGCACCGGACTCACCTGAGGCAAAGTATGTGGCAGAGCGAAGAGCAGAACTTGGTGGTTCAATTCCACGCCGTCGCTCAATTTCACGTCCTCTGACTCTTCCAGATGAGAGCGTGTATGAATCTGCAAAACGTGGCTCTGGGCAACAAGAAATTGCTACGACAATGGCATTTGTTCGTATGCTAAAAGATCTTGTTAAGGATCCTGGGTTAGGTTCTCGAATTGTTCCGATTATTCCAGATGAGGCACGAACATTTGGTTTAGATTCTTTGTTTCCATCCCTGAAAATCTATTCACCTCATGGCCAAAAATACACGGCCGTTGATCGCGAACTCATGCTTTCATACAAAGAATCAATTTCTGGTGTGATCTTGCATGAAGGAATCAACGAGGCTGGATCTGTAGCATCCTTTACTGCAGTTGGCTCTTCATATTCAACTCATGATGAGCCAATGATTCCGATGTACATTTTCTATTCAATGTTTGGTTTCCAGCGAACTGGAGATGGATTTTGGGCAGCGGCAGACCAACTTGTTCGTGGGTTTGTAATTGGAGCAACAGCCGGGCGCACAACTCTCAATGGCGAAGGATTACAACACGAAGACGGACATTCGCTTTTGCTTGCAGCAACAAACCCCGCAGTAGTTGCCTACGATCCAGCATATGCATTTGAGCTAGGACACATCGTTAAAGATGGTCTTCGAAGAATGTATGGAGAAAATAGTGAGAATATTTTCTACTATTTAACGGTCTATAACGAGCCTTACATTCAACCCGCAGAGCCAGAGAACCTCGATGTTGCTGGTCTGCTGAAGGGAATGTATTTGTACTCACCTGCAAAGAAGTCTCGTAAAAAGAGTGCACAAATATTGGCATCAGGAGTTGGTGTTAACTGGGCCCTAAAGGCACAACAACTTCTAAACGATGACTGGGGCGTTAAAGCCTCTGTCTGGTCTGTGACATCATGGAATGAACTTCGCCGTGATGGTCTTGTGACTGATCGACATAATTTATTAAACCCAAATGATCAGCGCCAAGCATACGTAACTACAAAACTTACAGATGCAAAAGGACCAGTAGTTGCTGTTAGTGACTACATGCGTGCTGTTCAAGATCAAATCTCTCCTTGGGTAGAGCAACCTTTCTACTCATTAGGAACAGATGGTTTTGGATTATCAGACACCAGAGGGGCTTTGCGTCGCCACTTTAAAGTTGATGCCGAATCAATTGCAGTTGCTGTTCTGCAACAGCTATTCGAAACTGGAAAAATCAAAAAGAGCGTCCTTGCAAAGGCTATGGCTAAATATAAAATTCACGACGTGACAGCTGCAGATGCTGGAAATACAGAAGGCTCTGGTTGATTTCTTAGACTAAAAGATTGAATTTGCTAATTCTTTTCTAGCAGAAACTAGCCGTGGGTCTCCTTGATCCACCAATGCAAATAGATTAAGCAAATGTGTCTTTACCTTGTTTTTGTCATCGCCAGTACAAGTTTTAATCAAAGTTAATAACCTAGAGAAGGCAGCTTCTACGCCTCCATTTACAATTTCTATATCTGCAGCCTTTAGTTGTAGATCAATATCTTGTGGAGATTTTTCTGATTCCTCAACAATCTGGTCAAGTTCAAGACCTTCAGTTCGCATCAAAAGTTGAGTCTGTGCCAAGCCAAGTTTGGCCAAACTTTCATTTGGCTTTCTAGATAACCATTTTTTGTATGCAGCCTCTGCCAAGGCATAGTTTCCTGACTCTAAAGCCAACATCGCCTCTTCTTCTTCTGGTTCAATCTGTTCAACAGGTGCCTCACCAATTCCTTGTTGCGCCGAAAGCGCTAAGACTTTATCAATAACAAGTCGAATTTGTGCTTCTGGATAAGCTTGTTCAAACAATGGAACCATCTGCTCAGCAATAATTGCAACTGCATATGGAACATTTTTGGTTTGAAAAGCCTGTGCAATTTCTGGATGTGTATCAATGTTTACTCGGGCCAGGCTCCACTTTGCTTGGTAGTCAACCTCTAGTTTTCCAAGAGTTTTAACCACTTCTTGGGACTCAACACTTCTGGGCGACCACATAAGAACAATGACAGGTCTAACCAAAGATAAGGGCAAAATGTTTGAATTCAGATTCTCAACGGTTACTTCAAGACCTGGTAATGGCACATCTGGATCAACCTTTGGCTTTGTCAAAGAACTCAAATCAAAGGCCTGCCCGAAATTAGGTGGCAAACTCATAGTGTCATCCTATCGAGCGCGCTAATTACCCTGCAAACAGCAATCTTATTCACCAAACTAACGCTCCTACACTTTAGAATAAGCCCATGGCAACTTCAAAGAAGATCAGTAAATCTGCTCCAGTGGCGTCAAAATCAAAAAAGAAATTGAATGATTTTGGAGTATCGGGGCTTCCAATAAATAAAACACAGCCTTTCTACTTTGGGTTTGTTGCAACTTTGGGTGTTTTAACAGCAGTTATCTTGTTGCGGGCACTTGAGAGTGTGAGTCAAATTTTTGTTTTAATCCTTGTTTCACTTTTCTTAGCTACGGGATTAAACCCAGCTGTAGAGGCCTTGCGCAAACGTAATCTTTCACGTGGTTCTGCTGTTTCTGTTATTTTCTCCTCTGTCATTCTTTTTGTTGTGTTTTTTGCCTTTGTAGTAGTTCCTCCGGTTGTTAATCAAGGATCCAATCTCATTGAAAATGCCCCACAGTTACTAGATGATTTGATGAAAAATGGAACTATTAACAGTTTGAATGACCAATTTGGCCTAATTGATACATTGCAATCCAGATTAAATTCTGTAACCTCTGATGGAACCTTATTGATCTCAACATTTGGCGGGGTAATTGGAGTTGGTCAAAGCATTCTTTCTGGATTCTTCACTGCACTGACTATTTTAGTACTTACGCTGTATTTCATAACATCACTTCCCCAAGCCGTATCACTAGGACTTTCTCTAGTACCTGCATCTCGTCGGGAAAGAGTTGGAAAACTAACCAATGCAGTAATTGAACGAATTGGTTTGTTTGTAGGAAGCCAGATCCTAATTGCTGCAATGGCTGGTGTTTTTGTTGTTCTCTTAACATCGATATTAGGAATGCCATCTCCAATTGCAATTGGAATGATTGTCTTTGTTGTGGCCCTAATCCCACTGATCGGTCACTTCATCGGCTCCGGCGTAGTTACTTTGATTGCACTAACGCAATCTCCTTTAATTGGACTCATCGCATTCGTGGCTTACGTGGTCTATGTTCAAATAGAGAACTACGTTGTTACTCCCCGAATAATGAAGCGAACACTGTCAGTGCCTGGAGCGGTAACAATTATCTCAGCTTTAATTGGATCTTCACTTTTGGGGTTGGTGGGTGGTTTGTTGGCCGTTCCTGTTGCTGCTTCAATTATTTTGATTTTGGATGAAGTGGTAATACCACGCGCAAATAAAGCTTAAAATTCAAGAGGAAGTTTCTGATTCACTCCAGTAACAATGGATGTAATTTCAGATAAAACTCTGTGGACTGAAGGCTCCCCTAACCATAGATGTTTAGCCTCATCGACTGCAATTATCTTTATCGTTGGAACGATAGAAAACCTAGTGCGTGCTTGATCTGGCTTTAGATAATCATCTAACTCTGGGACCAGTGCGATAACTGGTCTTTGATCGCTATTCCAATATCTAAGTTGTTCATCAGTAGTTGTTCTTAGTGGTGGGCTAAGCAGGATCAAACCTTTGTGACGTGGATCTTTTGCATGTTGAAGTGCTAAGTCAGTTCCAAAGGACCAACCAACAACCCATAGGTTTTCTAGCTTTAGAACATCAAAGCAATAGTTCAACATGGCTTCTACGTCGTAATGTTCGGCTTTACCATTATCGAATTCACCAGTACTTGCTCCGGCCTCACTTGATGTTCCCCGTGTATTGAATCTGACCACAGTTAGATCAGCCATTGCAGGCAAACGATTAGCAGCTTTTTTGTAAATGTGACTGTCCATCATCCCACCTGCTGTGGGAAGAGGGTGTAAACATAAAACTGCGCCCTTCGACTTTTGTAACGGTGCAGCAACTTCGCCAACCAAAACAACACCGTCGTTAGTTGTTACGTGAAATGGGGTTCTAACTGATGGATAGATGGAGCCGGGTCCAACTCTCATTTTCATGCTTCAGATTCTATCTGTAGGAGGCTAGGCTTACACACATGGCCAAATCGTTTAAATCTTATAATCCAGTTACCAATAAAGTCATTGGAACATATCCAATTCAATTAGATAAAGAAGTTGATCAAATAGTAGCCCGGGCGCGAGTTGCATCTCCTAAATGGGTCAACCTTGGTTTTAGCGGCCGCAAAAAAACTTTACTCGCCTGGAGTAATTACATTATTAGAAACATAGAAGAAGTTGCATCTCTAATCTCTCTAGAAACAGGTAAGCCCCTAAGTGATGCAAGGTTAGAAGTGAGCATTGCAGTAAGCAACATTGGTTGGGCCGCACGTCACGCAGAAGATGTCATGAGAACTTCTCACAGAGCACCTGGTGCCTTGATGGCAAACATGTCAGCCACTGTTGAACGCTCACCAGTTGGTGTTGTCGGAGTAATTGGGCCGTGGAACTATCCAATATTTACTCCGGTGGGATCAATTGCATATGCACTGGCTGCAGGCAATACCGTCGTATTTAAACCAAGTGAGTACACACCTGGAGTTGGTGTTTGGTTAGAAAAAAGTTTTAGTTCCGTAGCTCCATTCGCAGACATCTTTACGACGATCACTGGCTTAGGCCAAACTGGTGCAGCGTTATGTAATAGTGCGATCGA
Organism: Actinomycetota bacterium; assembly: GCA_009702925.1. Classification (GTDB taxonomy): domain Bacteria; phylum Actinomycetota; class Actinomycetes; order Nanopelagicales; family Nanopelagicaceae; genus Planktophila. Next base: position 7,308 of record WLHC01000015.1, on the reverse strand, counting down.
CAAGCTTTCCTTCACTGGATCCACAAGAACTGCAAAACTAGTCGCAGCTGCATGTGCCACAAATATGATTCCTGTGGTTTTAGAATGTGGTGGAAAAGATCCCGTAATCGTGGCATCAGATGCAAATATTGATCGCGCCGTTGATGCAACGATTTGGTCTGCGATGGCAAACTCTGGACAATCGTGTATTGGCGCTGAGAGAGTCTATGTTGATAAAAAAGTTGCTTCGGTGTTTATTTCTAAAGCTGTTGAACTGGCAAAGGCGATAAATGCTGGCGCCCCAGGAGAAGGTAACTATGGTCCAGCGACTATGCCATCGCAAATAGATGTGATTGCCTCACATATTAGAGCGGCAATTAAAGATGGTGGAAAGTTTGCCTATGGAAGCACAAAGTCAGTTCAAGCTCCTTTTGTTCAACCAGTAATTTTGGTTGACGTCCCCGAAAGTTCTGTAGCGGTTCGGGAAGAAACCTTTGGTCCCATAATCATCATAAATACTGTTGAAAATATGCAAGAGGCAATTGAGCTTTCAAATTCGTCAAGATATGGATTAGGGGCAAATGTTTGGTCAAAGCGACAAGGAAAGAAAATTGCCTCACAACTACAGTGCGGAATGGTTGCAATAAATTCAACCTTCTCATTTGCTGCAATATCTGCAGTGCCCTTTGGGGGAGTAAAAGACAGTGGTTATGGCAGAGTTCACGGACCTGAAGGCTTACTTGAGTACACCTTTGCACGCACAGTAGTTCGAACTCGATTTAATCTTCCAATCAACTTTTTAAGTTTTAAGCGCCGAGCAAAAGATGATCGTCTTGTTATTAAAGCAACTAAATTGCTTAAAGGAAGATTGGGCTAACTAAACTTAAACATAAAAATGCCTTAATCTAAAACTTTGGGGCATTCCTTGTTCGTTCGGTATTTGGACGGCGATTATCTTTCTTACTCCAACAAGTGTTGTGCCAATGTCGACGTCCTTCTTCATCATATTCAAGCCAGGCAACAATGTGTGGTGTTGCAAGTGGAATCAGTTGATCACATCCTGGGCATCTGTATGGCTTAGTAGAACCTGAACCGGTTAAGCGGCGAACAATGTATGTTCCATCTTTGTGATCTTCTCTGCTCTCACCCGTAGAGGCGATGTTAATCTCCCGTGGTTCCACAGGCTTTTCTCGCTTTTTTGGATAGTTTCTACGGGGGCTCACAGGAGTATTTTCGCATAGTAAAGTATCGGCATGAGCCTCATCGAAGTTAAAGGCCTTAAAAAAAGTTATGGTGATCTTCAGGCGGTTCGTGGGCTAGATCTACAGATTGAACAGGGTGAAATCTTCTCCCTGCTTGGGCCTAATGGGGCAGGAAAAACTACAACCGTAGAAATTCTTGAAGGTTTCCGAACTCGCGATTCAGGATCTGTCAGCGTCTTAGGTGTTGATCCCCAAATTAAAGGTCATGAATCTCGCATATGGCGCAATCGTATTGGGATTGTTTTACAAAACTCAGCAGATGCTGGTGACCTAAGTGTTAGTGAAACTGTTGAACATTTTAGTAACTACTACTCAAATCCATTAAATGTTCAAGAAGTTATAAATAGTGTTGGACTAGATGAAAAACAAAGCTCACTTATTCGAACATTATCTGGTGGCCAACGCCGTCGGCTAGATGTTGCACTTGGCATCATTGGAAATCCAGAACTTCTCTTCTTAGATGAGCCAACAACAGGTTTTGATCCACAAGCCCGTCGTGCATTTTGGTCACTGATTCAACAGCTTCGAAATGATGGAACTACTATTCTTTTGACAACGCATTATCTAGATGAGGCACAAGCACTTGCTGATCGTGTTGCTGTTATAAATCATGGTCAGATTGTTGAAATCTCAACTCCCACAGAGCTAGGCGGGCGAGCAACCGCTCAGGCAACAGTTCAATGGCGCGATGGAGCACAGATCAAGTTGGAGAAGACAGATAACCCAACGGCATTGGTTTCAAAACTATCTGCACATTTTGGTGGCGAAGTCCCTGAAGTGATCGTTACAAGACCGTCACTAGAAGATATCTATCTAGAGATGATTGGGAATCCAAATGAATAAGGTTCCTAGCGCACTTAAAATTGGACTTCGTCGTGGAAGTTTAGAGATCAAACAGTTTTCGCGTCAAAGAGAGTCCGTAGTATTTACTTTGTTTTTCCCAGTTATTTTGTTGGTAATTTTTGGTTCGGTATTTCAAAATACGATTGCCCCAGGAGTTACATTTTCTCAGTACTTTGTAGCAGGAATGATTGCCTCAGGACTTGTTAATACCGGTTTTCAAGCATTAGCCATAACAATTCCTATGGAACGAGATGTCGGTGCTCTTAAGCGCCTTAGAGGCACCCCGATGCCTGCATCTAGTTACTTCATTGGCAAAGCAATCCTAATTTTTGCAAGCATGGCTGTTCAGATAATCATGCTTCTGGGATTTGGAGTTCTATTTTTTGGGTTAGAGATGCCTACTGATATTAGTAAGTGGGTAACCTTTACTTGGTTAGTAATCCTGGGCAGTGCATGCTCAACGGCACTTGGGATTGCCTTTTCGATAGTTCCAAAGTCTGGCAGAGGTGCCTCAGCTGTTGTCTCACCGATTGTTATCATCCTTCAATTCTTTAGCGGTGTTTTCTTTGTCTTTACCCAACTACCAACTTGGATGCAACAAGTTGCAGCTATTTTTCCTCTTAAATGGTTGACTCAAGGCATGCGCTCCGTTTTTCTGCCAGACTCTTTTGCAGCAGAAGAAGTTGCTAAGTCTTGGGAAATTGGAAGAACTTTTGTTATTTTGATGCTCTGGTTAGCAATTGGAATCTTTTTCTCAGTCAGAAAGTTCAAATGGGATCGTGATTAAACGCATTCTTCTAGCAGTTCTAGTTCTGTCACTTATAACTCCTGCAGCTGTATTGCCATCTCATTCAGCAACTAATTCACCTGCACCAACAAAGAAGCCAACGGTTACGAAGAAGCCAACAGCAAAACCAACGGTTACGAAGAAGCCAACAGCAAAACCAACGGTTACGAAGAAACCAACGGCAAAACCAACGGTTACGAAGAAACCAACGGCAAAACCTAAGGTTAAGAAAAAGCCAAAGCCTAAGGCAACTTCAAAAGTTGCTCCTCTGCCGACTCCTGTTTGGCCTCCAAAGGGTTATAAAGTAAGCAGTAATGGCAGCACATTTGCAAAGATTCCAACACTCGATGCACTTAAGGGGCTTTCTAATATTGATGCAGTTTTGGAGAAGTCACTTGCGGTCCAAGAAGACGGGGTTAGAGTCTGCGAAAAGTATGCATGTGGGGCAATTCAAGTAGCATCAACTGTTGGTTGCACTTACTGGATCGTTACAGCTGATGTTCGAAACCAAGTATCGGCTACAGATAAGACACTTAAGGTTTTAGGCCAACTTCGCACTACCTACACAAAAACAGGACCAAAGCAGTTTGCAACAATTCTATTGGTTAGTAAAGAGCTTTTAGATCCACTTCACTCGATAGGAAACTTCAAAGCAGATTGCCGAAGTGATATTCCCGTTGAAACCGTTCCTACAACAACATATACAAGCAACTCTTAACGATTAGCTCCTGGAACCCATAGTTGATCACCAATTTTTTTATTAGCATCACGGGCTAAAACAAAGAGAAGATCTGAACAGCGATTTAAATATTTTGCAGTAAGTGGATTTACTCCTCCACCAAATGCATGGATTGCAGCCCAAGTGCGGCGTTCAGCTCTTCGAACAACTGTGCGCGCCACGTGCATATGGGCCGCGGCGGCAGTCCCTGATGGAAGTACAAATGATCGTAGGGCTTCTAATCCAGCGTTGTACTTATCGATCTGCTCTTCTAAGTAAACAACTTGTGATTCAAGAACACGAAGTGGTTCAAAAGCTGGTGCGTCAACGACAGGAGTACAAAGATCTGCGCCAACATCAAAGAGATCGTTTTGAATTCGAATTAGAAGTGCACGAACATCTTCTGATAACTCATCTGCTGCAAGTACAACACCGATCGTCGAATTTGCCTCGTCAACAGTTGCATAAGCCTCTAGGCGTGGATCATTCTTTGAAGTACGGCTCATGTCTCCAAGAGAGGTTGTGCCGTCGTCACCAGTCTTTGTGTAAATGCGCGTTAAATTAACCATGGCCCTAGCCTATAAGTAGACTCCGCCTATGGCATCCCAAGTGGCATCTCTCGACCGCTTCCGTATCGTGGGGGGCATGCCACTTCATGGTCAGGTAACCGTTACTGGGGCTAAAAACTCAGTTTTAAAGTTAATGGCTGCATCATTATTGGCGCCGGGAAAAACCGTTATTCGAAATGTGCCTGCAATTGCAGATGTGGAGATCATGTCTGAACTCCTGACTCGCTTAGGTTGCACAGTTGAAAGTAATTTAGGAATACTCACAATTGATGTTCCGATTACTCCAGATCATCGAGCAGATTATGACTTGGTTAGAAAAATGCGTGCTTCAATCAATGTATTAGGGCCCCTTGTTGCCCGAATTGGTAAAGCAGAGGTAGCGCTGCCTGGTGGAGATGCAATTGGTTCACGCGGTTTAGATTTTCACATTAAAGGATTAGAAGTGTTAGGTGCAAATGCACATATTGAACATGGATATGTCATTGCTAATGCTCCCAAAGGATTGATTGGAGCACCCATAGATTTAGATTTTCCTAGTGTTGGTGCAACCGAAAACATTATGACTGCGGCAGTGCTTGCACGTGGAGTGACCACTATTGATAACGCAGCACGTGAACCTGACATTGTGGACTTAGGTGAATTTCTAATCTCAATGGGTGCAAAGATTAAAGGACTTGGTAGTTCGGTAATTACAATTACCGGAGTTGAAAAACTCTCTCCTACAGATCACACAACTGTCGCCGATCGAATAATTACGGGCACTTGGGCATTTGCTGTAACAATGGCAGGTGGTGACATTTCTATTCATGGTGCTAGGCCAGAGCATCTAGAGCTACCTCTGGAGAAGTTGGCTTCGGCTGGGGCAATTATCACTTCGATTGAAAATGGCATACGTGTGCGGATGAATAGCCGGCCCCAATCAATTGATGTTGCAACATTGCCTTATCCTGGATTTCCAACTGATCTCTTACCGATGGTGATTGCTTTAAATTCAATTGCCGATGGACACTCATTGGTGACAGAGAATGTCTTTGAATCTCGATTTATGTTTGTTAATGAACTCATTAGATTAGGTGCTCAAATTAGTGTGGATGGACATCACGCATCCATTACAGGAATTAACAAACTTTCGGGCGCACCGGTTGAGGCTCATGACATTCGTGCAGGTGCTGGTTTAATCTTGGCAGCATTAGTAGCAGACGGTGAAACAACGGTTGATCAGGCTTTTCATGTTGATCGCGGATATCCAAACTTTACTGAACAGTTACAGAGCTTAGGAGCCAAGGTGGAGAGAGAATGAGAGAGATAGGACCTGACCGAAACCTGGCACTTGAGTTAATTCGCGTGACTGAGACTGCAGCACTTGCAGCTAGTCCCTGGGTAGGTCGCGGTAAAAAAGATTTGGCAGATGCAGCTGCAGTAAAAGCAATGCGCGAAATGATAAACACTGTTGATATGCAGGGAATCGTAGTAATTGGTGAAGGTGAAAAAGATAACGCACCAATGCTCCACAATGGTGAGCAAGTAGGCAATCAACAAGGCCCTCTTTGTGATGTTGCTGTCGATCCAATTGATGGGACTTCATTGACTGCAAATGGGATGAATGGGGCTATTAGCGTTATTGCGCTTGCACCTCGCGGTGCGATGTTTGATCCTGCAGGTGCCTTTTATATGGACAAGATAGTTACGGGTCCAGCAGCGGCTACAGTCATCGACATAAAAGCATCTGTTGCTCAGAATATACAAGCGGTAGCAAAGGCAAAAGGATTAAAAGTCGGTGAAATCACTGTTGTAGTTTTAAATAGACCGCGTCACGAAAAATTAATTAGTGAAATTCGCGCAGCAGGTGCGCGCATCCGGTTGATTCAAGATGGTGATGTTGCAGCAGCAATTGAAACAGCGCGTCCGGATGCTGGTGTTGATTTACTCATGGGCGTCGGTGGCACACCAGAGGGAGTCATTACAGCAGCAGCGATGATCTGCTTGGGTGGAAGCATTCAAGGCCAACTATATATTGATGGAAAGAATTCAGGACCAGTCCTGACTACTCGTGATCTAGTCTCATCAGATGATGTTTTCCTAGCAGCTACTGGAATTACTGATGGGGAGTTAGTTCACGGAATTAGATACACGCCTTTTGGCGCCTTGAGTCAATCAATTGTTATGCGTGGAAAATCACGTACGGTTCGAATTATTAATACTGAACACCACTTGAATCAAGAGTAGTAAAGCACAAGCTATCAAGGCTTAATTTGCAAAAAGAAAGTAATTAAGCAAAAAGAGTACAAACAGAAAACTAATAGATTGCGTAAGAGTTTTTCTTAGCCAACTGACTCAGTAAGAATTGATACTCGGTTATTTGCAACTGATAAGAAGCCACCACTTACCTTAAACTCAGTGGTGCTTCCATCGCTTGCTTCAATACTGACTTGTCCATCGACTAGCACTCCAAAGAGCGGGGTGTGATCGGTCAAAATACCGATGTCACCTTCGACTGTGCGAGCAGAAACAGAGACTGCCTCACCCGACCAGACTCGCTCTGCTGGAGATACTAATTCGACTTTAAGTGTCATCGTTAAATTACTTTCCTACACTTGCAGCAAGTTCGGCTGCATTTCGCTCAACGTCATCTAATCCACCGCACATAAAGAATGCCTGCTCTGGAATATGGTCGTACTTTCCATCAGCTAGCGCTTCAAATGCTGTGATTGTCTCTGATAGAGGAACAAATGAACCATCAATTCCTGTAAAGACTTTTGCGACGAATGTGTTCTGTGACAAGAAGCGCTGAATACGGCGAGCGCGACCTACCAACACACGGTCGTCTTCTGAGAGTTCATCGATACCAAGGATTGCGATGATGTCTTGAAGATCTTTGTAACGCTGCAAGATCTGCTTGATTCGGTTTGCAACACGGAAGTGGTGCTCACCGATATAGCGTGGATCCAAGATACGTGAAGTTGAGTCAAGTGGATCCACAGCTGGGTAGATACCAAGCTCTGAGATCGGACGAGACAAAACTGTTGTTGCATCTAAGTGGGCGAAAGTAGTGTGTGGAGCTGGGTCAGTAATGTCATCTGCAGGAACGTAAATTGCCTGCATAGATGTAATTGAGTGACCACGAGTAGAAGTAATGCGCTCCTGCAATTG